>NZ_KV795536.1:0-27275 GCF_001809035.1 Eikenella sp. HMSC061C02 | reverse complement strand
AGGCTACCTGAAACTTCAGGTAGCCTTTTCTTCAATCAAAGTTCAAGCTGCGGCATATTAAGCAGTTTTCTTGCCGGTGCCTTTGCTGAATACGATTTTAGTTGCCTGCCAGGCCACACAGCAGCCGCCGGCGATGAATACCAAGTCGGAAATGGTACGAATCCAGCGCAGCATCACCAGCGAATCCTGCTGCATAAAGCCTTCGCTTCGGGCCATCCACAAACCGTCGTGAATAGCAGCATAGATTTGAATCACACCGGCAGGCAGCAGGCTGGTGGCGATCATGCCCACCAGGCCGAGGTTCAGCATCCAGAAACCGTAGCTCATCAGTTTTTCTTCAAACTCATAATCCGGTTTCAGGTAGCGTGCCACCAGCAGCACGAAACCCAAGGCGAGGAAGCCGTATACACCGAACAGCGCGGCATGAGCGTGCACGGCAGTGGTATTCAGGCCTTGCAGGTAGAACAGGGAAATCGGCGGATTAATCAGGAAGCCGAACACACCGGCGCCGATCATATTCCAGAAAGCCACGGCCACGAAGCACATCAACGGCCAGCGCAGGCGCTTCATCCACGGGGTGGCGTGCTGGTAGGCCCAGTGTTCATGCGCTTCCTTACCCAGCAAAATCAGCGGCACCACTTCCAAAGCGGAGAAGGAAGCGCCCACGGCCATAATCGGCGTGGTGGTACCGGCAAAATACAGGTGGTGGAACGTGCCGGGCACACCGCCGACCATAAACAGCGAAGCGGCAACCAATGAGGCCACAGTGGCCGATTTGCGGCTTACCAAACCCAAGTTGTAGAAAATAAAGGCCAGTGCCACGGTGGCGAACACTTCAAAGAAGCCTTCCACCCACAGATGCACCACCCACCAACGCCAGTAATCCATCACGGTAAGGCTGTCGTGCTCGCCGTAGAGCAAGCCGGGTGCGTAGAACACGCCCACACCCACCATGGAGGCCACGAAAATGGCCAGCAGGTTTTTATCGGCATTTTTGTCTTTAAATGCAGACACGGTGCAGCGCAGCATCAGGAACAGCCAAAGCAAGAGGCCGACCATCAGCAGAATCTGCCAGAAGCGACCCAAATCCAAGTATTCGTAGCCTTGGTGGCCGAACCAGAAATTCAGGTGTGCGGGCATGGCGTGGCTCAAGGCCAGGAAGTTGCCGCCGTAAGAGCCGCCCACCACGATAAACAGTGCCACAAACAGCGCGTTCACGCCGAGCGCCTGGAATTTCGGGTCTTTGCCGCCGTTTACCACCGGAGCCAGGAACAGGCCGGCGGTGAGGAAGCCGGTGGCAATCCAGAAGATGGCGGATTGCAAGTGCCAAGTGCGCACCAGCGCATAGGGGAACCAGTCAGACAGCGGGATGCCGAAGAAACGCTGGCCTTCCACGGTGTAGTGCGCAGTGAGGCCGCCGAGCAGAATCTGCACGATAAACAGCGCCACGGTGAGGAATACATATTTGCCCAGCGCGCGTTGCGAAGGCGTGAGCTGCACTTTGCTGATCGGATCGGTATCCGGCAGCTGCGATTCGCTTTCATGTTTGTGCAGGAAAGACCAGCCCCACACCAAGAGGCCGATACCGGCCAGCAGGAATACGATACTGGCCACAGACCACATCACGTTTTCCGTGGTCGGCACGTTGTTAATCAAAGGTTCGTGCGGCCAGTTGTTGGTGTAGGTGGCGTCGTGGTTCGGGCGGTTGGTAGCAGCAGCCCAAGACGTCCAGAAGAAGAAATTGGTCAGGCGCTGGCGGCGGGTTTCATCCGGCAGCGTGTTGTTTTTCATCGCGAAGTGTTCGCGAGTTTTCTCCATAGACGGATCGTTGCCGTACAACGTGATGTAGTACGGGGCAACCGCTTCGATGGCTTTGATGCGGGTGTCGCTCAACACCACTTTGCCGTCGGCGCCCACGCGGCTGCCGTTGCGGTATTCTTCCGTGAGCGCGGCTTTCAGCGCAGCCTGTTGGTCGGCATTGAGCTCGTCAAACATCTTGCCGTGCTGCTCTTGCGCGCTGATGTTCAACCAGGCCACCAATTCACGGTGCAGCCAGTCGGCCGTCCAGTCGGGAGCTTGGTAAGCGCCGTGGCCGAGAATCGATCCCAGCTCCATACCGCCGGTACTCTGCCAGGCAGACTGGCCGGCCAGCACGTCGTCTTTGCTGATTACGGTTTTGCCGTCGGCCGATACATAGGCTTCCGGGAACGGAGGCGCCTGACGGTATACCTCCACGCCCAAATAGCCCAATATTGAAAAGGTTATCGTTAAAACTACAATTAGCGACAACCATAATTTCTTATATTGTCCCATTATTAATTCCTCTAAAATTATTGTGGTGATTTCAAACCGATGCCGCCGCCTGCAAAGCGTTGCCGCCCCCAATGCAGAGACACCGGTTCCCATGCTCACTATAGCCATTTCTTGTCATGAAATATCTAGCTAAAAAGTATTAATTTGCGTCAACAGGGTTAGCGGCAAAACAAAAAACCGTATTCTTGGGAATACGGTTTTTCAGGTAGCCTTCGTTTTTCAAACAACCCGCTCACGGGTGTGCGCAATCCCGCAATTCCTTCGCGCGGCAGGGATTGTGTTTCAGCAATACCGCCGCGCAGGCGGCCTCGTCGGCACAGTCTTCCCAGCCTTCGGCATCCCGCACATAGATACCTGCCGTCCGATGGCATTCCAGCTTGGCTTCAAGCATGGCGTGCAGGCTGTCGTAGCACAGGATGGCGCCGTGGAAGTCGAACCACACCGGGGCGCGGGGCTGCTCCGTATCGCCGCATTCGACGCAGTAAAACTCGCCCTCAAACTCGAACACCGGCAGCAACCGCGGCTCGAACACGGGGAAATCCGGCTCGTGGCGGTTGGTTTCCATGCACCATGCCCACTCGGCCAGAGCCGCTTCCACAGGAAGGAAGCAATGGTAATGGAACAGCGGTGTGTCCAAAGGCTGTTTGTCCAGCTGCACGCTGCCGTTGTGCCAGCCGTAGAGCGCAAACCATTCCTGCGGCGGCCGATGGGCGAAACCGGCGGCATCGAGTTTGGCCTGCAAATCCGCACGGCTCAAACCGGCCTGCAGGCTGGCCGGGAAGTACGGGTCGTGTTGCGCGGCAATGGCGGTAAGCTCGGTGAGGGTGTGTTGAAGCTGCATGGGGCTACCTGAAAAGTGAATAAACCGTTTTCAGGTAGCCTCATTTTTACCCGGGCTACCTGAAACCTAGCGCTGCTACATCTCGCCGTAGTTCGGTCCGCCGCCGCCTTCGGGGCAGGTCCAGGTAATGTTGGCGGCGGGGTCTTTGATGTCGCAGGTTTTGCAGTGGATGCAGTCGGCGGCGTGGATTTGCAGGTGCGGCCGGCCGTTTTCCTGCACGATTTCATACACGCCGGCGGGGCAGTAGCGCGTTTCGGGCGCGGCAAAGCGGCCATAGCCCACCTCGATGGCGGTCTGTTCGCTGGTAAGCTTCAAGTGCGGCGGCTGGTTTTCTTCGTGGTGGGTATTGGCCAGATACACGCTGCTGGCACGATCGAACGACACTTGGCCGTCCGGTTTGGGGTATTCAATGGGGCGGCACGCAGCGGCAGGCTTCAGGCTCTCGCGGTCGCTGCCGTGATGGCTGATGGTCCACGGAGCGCGGCCGCGGAACAAATACACATCCAGCGCGTTGAGCCCCATGGCCGGCCAGAAGCCCCATTTGAAGGCGGGGCGGATATTGCGGGCGCAGTAGAGCTCGTCGTGCAGCCAGGATTGGTGGAAGGCTTCGGCATAGGCTGCGGCTTCGGCGCCCTCCTCTTCCACCGCACTGTTTTGCAGCACGCCGAACACGGCTTCGGCAGCCAGCATGGCCGATTTCATGGCTGTATGTGCGCCTTTGATGCTGGGTACGTTAAGGAAGCCAGCCGCATCGCCTACTAACACGCCACCGGGGAAAGTGAGCTTGGGCAGGCTCTGCAAACCACCTTCGGTGAGCGCGCGTGCACCATAGGCAATGCGCCGCCCGCCTTCAAACACGAGGCGGATGGCGGGGTGGGTTTTAAACCGTTGAAACTCTTCAAACGGCGAGAGATAGGGGTTTTGATAGTCCAGTCCCACCACAAAGCCGACGGCCACTTTGTTTTCCGCCAAGTGGTAGAGGAAGGAGCCGCCGTAGGTGCGGGTATCCAGCGGCCAGCCGACGGTGTGCATCACGTTGCCGGGCTGTGACTGTTCGGGCCGCACTTCCCAAATCTCCTTCACGCCCAGGCCGTAGGTTTGCGGCTGGCTGTGGCGGTCTAATCGGAACTTGGCAATCAGCTGTTCGGAGAGCGAACCGCGGCAGCCTTCGGCAAACACCGTCTGCCGCCCCCACAGCTCCATGCCGGGCTGGTAGGCATCGGTGGGCCGTCCGTCTTTGCCGATGCCCATATCGCCGGTGGCAATGCCTTTCACACTGCCGTCTTCCCGATACAGCACTTCGGCGGCGGCAAAGCCGGGGTAAATCTCCACGCCCAAACCTTCGGCCTGCTCGGCCAGCCAGCGGCACAACACGCCCAAACTGATGATGTAGTTGCCCTGATTGTGGAAGCTGGGCGGCAGGGGCAGCGGCAGCGCGGATTGGCCGGTAAGGAAAAGCAGCCGCTCGCCTTTCACCGGCTGATTAAGCGGCGCGCCGCGCTCGCGCCAATCGGGCAGCAGCTCGCTCAGCGCCTTTGGATTAAACACCGCGCCGGACAAAATATGCGCGCCCACTTCCGAGCCTTTTTCCACCACGCACACGCTGATGTCATTGCCCGCCTCAGCCGCGAGCTGCTTGAGCCGTATCGCCGCCGACAGCCCGGCCACGCCCGCGCCCACGATTACCACGTCATATTGCATACTCTCGCGCGTTGTTTGTTCTGTCATATCTGCCAAACTTTCCTGATTGCGGGTCGTTTTTGCCCGTTTCCATACTAAAAACCGAAAGCTGGATTTTACCACTTCGGTGCTGTTCCTGCCCTGCTTATCAGGCTACCTGAAAGGTTTCAGGTAGCCTTAATGCAGATTGGCCGAACTTAATGTCTACTTGCAGTGAGGCTACCTGAAAACTAAAAAAGGCTACCTGAAACTTTCAGGTAGCCTTTGTTCACAATCGGCTGCTTACTCCTGCCCGCTGCCGTGGTCTTCCGGCAGCCGCATGATCGACACAATCAAGCCGCCCCAGATCACCACCAGCGCCACCACCATCATCACAATCGCAATCGTGCTCATTGTTCGTCTCCTTCGGTTTCAACAGGGGTTTCTTGCAGTTTGTCTTCGTGTTTCCACGGCAGGAGGGAGAGCAGGAAGGCAAACACCAACACCCCGATAGCCGTGCCCCAGCCGTAGATGTTCACAAACCAAGCCGGGTAGCCACCATAGCCTTCGGTGAGCAGCGAGCGTGTGTCGGTGAAGAGCATGGTGCCCAGCACCAGTGGGGTGATGAAGCCCACAAACAGCAGCCAGGTTTTGCCCACTTTCAGCGAGGAAGTTTTGTTGATATGGCGGGAGAGCACGCCCAGATGGCGGCTCAACACCACGCACAACACATACAGGAAGCCGGCGGCCACGATGCCGTAGGTGTTCACAAATTTATCCAGCACATCCAACACCGGCAGACCGGTGGTGGTGCCGAACAGCAGCACGGAAGCCGTCATCATCGGCACGCCCACCACCAAGGTGGCAGCCACGCGGCTGGTTTTCAGTTTGTCCTGCACCGCTGCAATCACCACTTCCAGCACGGAAATCAACGAAGTGAGTCCGGCAAACACCAGCGAGCCGAAAAACAGCAGGCCGATCAGCGCGCCGGCCGGCGCCTGGTTGATGATGGTGGGAAACGCGATAAAGGCCAGGCCGATGCCGCCGGCGGCTACATCGCCCACCTGCTGCCCGTTGGCCGTGGCAATAAAGCCCAGCGCGGCAAACACGCCGATACCGGCCAGCAATTCGAAGCTGCTGTTGGCAAACGCCACCACCATGCCCGTGCCGGTTAAGTCCGAATCACGCTTCATGTAGGAAGAATAAGTAATCATGATGCCGAAACACACCGAGAGCGAGAAGAAAATCTGCCCATAGGCCGCCACCCACACTTCCGAGCTGGCCAGCTTACTCCAATCCGGGGTAAACAACACGTCCAAACCCTTGGCCGCACCCGGCAAAAACAGCGCAATCCCTACCAAGAGCACAAACATCACCACCAACAGCGGCATAAAGAAAGTGGACGCGCGCGCCACGCCTTTTTGCACGCCGAAGGCCAAAATCAGCAGCGTGGCCAGCCACACCAACACCAGCGGCACGGTTACCTGCGCCACAAACTGCATCTGCGCCGACACGTCCGAAGCCATCTGCAAATAGTCTTTGAAGAAGAAATCGGCAGGATTCGAGCCCCAGGCTGCATTGAGCGAATAATAGGTGTAGCTGGCCGCCCAGCCCAAAATCACCGCGTAGTAAAGGCCGATGAGCACGTTCACCAACACATTCCACCAGCCGATGGTTTCAAACCGGCGGTCGAGGCGGCGGAAAGCCAAAGGCGGCGAGCCGCGGTAGCGGTGGCCAACCGCATAATCGAGAAACAAAAGCGGGATGCCCGCCGTGAGCAGCGCCACCAAATACGGCAGGATAAACGCCCCGCCGCCGTTTTTATACGCTACATAGGGAAAGCGCCAGATATTGCCCAAACCCACCGCCGAGCCGATGGCGGCAAACATAAACGCCCGCCGGCTGGAGAAGGTTTCGCGCTTGGGATTTTGCAGATTAGACACGTTCGAATACCTCTTAAAATGTGAATGGCGGCCATTTGCCAAAGCTCAGCGGCCGCCGCAACTTACATCAACAACGATTTTGCAAGCAATCGTAAAGAATCGCCCCCGTTCGGTCAAGCACGATATCGCCAAATATCGGCAATTTTATTTATCCAAAACAGAAACACAAGCAATAAAACACCACACATATGCTATAAAACAAGGCTACCTGAAAACCAAATGCCACGCATCGGCAGGAATATGGCTTTAATTGGCCAAGCAGGTTTTTACTTCGCAGAAACACGCCACATTCATTTTCAGGTAGCCTCAAGCCGCGTTTTTCTTCAGAGAACCCAAATAAATCGCCGCCAAAGTCAGCGCCGCACCAATCCACTGCCAACCGTTAATCGGCTTGCTCAGCAGAAAATAATCAATCAGCAGCGCCGCCACCGGCTCGGAAAGCAACAGCAGCCCGGTGAGCGAGAGCGACAGCAGCGGAATTGCATAAGCAATCAAACCCCAGGCAAAGCACTGCATCACCACGCCATACACCAGCACCAGCCCCACATCGCGCCAGCTGGCCGGATACAGCGCCCCGCTGTCGAACAATAATGCCGGCACCACCAATGCCAACGCCCCGCCCGCGCTGAGCACCATCATCATCGGAAACAGCGCCACCCGCTCCGCCTCATGCGTTTTGCGCACAAACACCATCGACAGCGCCAGCATCGCCCCCGAAGCCGTACCGCTCACAAACCCCCACACCGCCTTGCCGTTGTGCCCGAACTCCGGGCTGCCGATAAGCGCCACCCCGGCCACTGCCAGCAGAAGGCTTGCCAGCTGCAACTTACCCAAGCGTTCACCGTAAAAAATCACGCCGATGGCCGATAAGAAAAAAATCTGCAAGCTGTTGAGCAGCGTGGAAATGCCCGGCCCCACCGCATGGATGCTCTCGTGCCAAAGCGCCAAATCGACAGCCAGGAACACCCCCGCCAACGCAGCAAAGCGCAACGCCCGGCGGCTCTGCGGCAGCTTCTGTCCGAAATGGCGCATCAGCAGCCAAAACACCACTGCCGCCACCGCCAGCCGCCAAAACGCCACCGCATACGAGCCCACCTGCACAAATTTCACAATCAGGCTGCCCAGCCCGAACACCACGCAGCCCAACACCAACAGCGGCGCGGCATAAGAAATAGTTTGTTGTTTCATCGAATTTTTCCAAAGACAAAGGCTACCTGAAAACTTAGCTTCGGTTTTCAGGTAGCCTTTATTGCAACCATCCGGCGCGCCTACACAATCCGCGCTTTGAGCAAATCGTGCATATTCAGCGCGCCCAATAGCCTGCCCGCCTCATCGCACACCGGCAAGCCGTTCACGCGGTTTTGCTGCATGGTTTTCAGCGCCTCGGTAGCCAGCCGATTCGGCGTGATAGTTTTCGGATGCGCCCCCATCACAGCTTGGGCGGTGAGGCCGGAGAGATCGCGCTGCTGCTGGAACAGGCGGCGCAAATCGCCGTCGGTAAAAATGCCTTTCAGGTAGCCTGCCTCATCGGCCACGGCCACCATGCCCAAGCCTTTTTCGCTCATGCACACAATCAGGTCGGCAAAAGGCGTATCCAGACGCACCACGGGCAATTCATCGCCTGAGTGCATCACATCTGCCACTTGCAGCAGCAGGCGTTTGCCCAGGCTGCCGGCAGGATGGCTGAGGGCGAAATCGTCAGGCGTAAAGGCACGGGCACGCAACAGCGCCACGGCCAGAGCGTCGCCCAAAGCCAATGCAGCGGTGGTGCTGCTGGTGGGCGCGAGGCCGAGCGGGCAGGCTTCCTGCGGCACGGCCACGGTGAGGTGGATGTCGGCATGGCGCGCCAACGTGGATTCGGGGCGGCCGGTCATACCGATCAGCGTGATGTTTTTACGCTTGAGCGCAGGCAGGATCACGGCGATTTCATCGCTCTCGCCAGAGTTGGAAATGGCCAGCACCACGTCGCCGTCCACAATCATGCCCAAATCGCCGTGCGCGGCTTCGGCCGGATGCACAAAAAAGGCCGGCGTGCCGGTGGAGGCCAGTGTGGCAGCGATTTTGCGCCCGATATGCCCGCTCTTGCCGATGCCGCTCACCACCACGCGGCCTTCGCAGGCCAGCACGGCTTCGCAGGCGCGGGAAAAACTGCCGTCCAACGAGTCGGACAGGGCACGCAATGCATCGGCTTCTATCGCCAGCACTTCGCGGGCGTGGGCGAGATATTGTTGTTCACTCATCATTCTTCTTTCTTCATTCCGGCTTGCGGCGGCCGCCGGAATCAGGTAATTTCCAAAATTTACACATTCAGCAGAGGCTCAAGATATGGCTATTTTGCAGGAAGTCAAACAGCTCGGCCAGCAAATTTGGCTCGACAACCTTTCCCGTTCGCTCGTGCGCTCCGGCACGCTGGCTAAGTTGCAGCAAAGCGGCGTGAGCGGGGTTACCTCCAATCCGGCCATCTTCCGCCAAGCGCTGGCCGGCGATGCATTATACACAGCCGAAATCGCCCAATTAAAGCAGCAGCCGCTTTCTGCGAAGGCGCGCTACGAAACCCTGGCCGTGGCCGACGTGCAGGCCGCCTGCGATGTATTTGCCGCACAGTTTGCCGCAGAAGGTAACAGCGGGCTGGTGAGCCTCGAATGCGACCCCGCACTCTCGCACGACACCGAAGGCACCATTGCCGAAGCGCGCCGCCTGTGGAATTTGATCGGCCGCCCCAATGCCATGATTAAAATCCCCGCTACCGATGCCGGCCTCGCCGCCCTGCCCGTCTTGGTAGCCGACGGCATCAACATCAACCTCACCCTGCTGTTCTCCCGCGCCCAAACCGTACGCGCCTACCAAGCCTATCAACAAGGCTTGGCGCAACGCACAGGCCAGGTCGCGCCGCAGCTGGTGGCCAGCTTTTTTATCTCCCGTATCGACACCGCGCTCGATCCTCAGCTGCCGCCGCACCTGCAAGGCAAAACCGCGCTGGCCCTGGCGCAGGCTGCCTATCGGGATTGGCAGCAATTCTTCGGCCAGCCAAGCGATGCCGTGCCCACCGCCCGCCTGCTCTGGGCCAGCACCGGCGTGAAAAACCCCGCCTACCCCGACACCCTGTATGTGGACAACCTAATCGCTCCGCACACCGTCAATACCCTGCCCGATGCCGTGCTGCAAGCCTTTACCGACCACGGCCGCGCCGCCGATGCCCTTTCCCGCCCCGCTGCGCCCGCGCAGCCGATTCTGGACGAAGTCGCCGCCCTCGGCATCGACCTCGACGCCTTGGCTGCCAAACTCCAGCAAGACGGGCTCGCCCAGTTTGAGCAGGCCTTTGCCCAAATGCTCGCCCCGCTGGCCGATTAGGCGAAAGGCTACCTGAAACCGCCACTCCATTTTTCAGGTAGCCTTCATCCAATCATCAATACAACACACACATGAACAACCCCATCGAAATCTACCAAAGCGCAGACGGGCAAACCCAAGTTGAAGTCCGCTTCGACACCGACACCGTATGGCTGTCGCAAGCGCAGATGGTTACCCTATTCGGGCGTAACCAATCCGTCATTTCCCGCCACATAAACAACGCAATAGCCGAAGGAGAAATCAACGAAAAAAGCAATATGCAAAAAATGCATATTGCTTCCGCCGACCGTCCCGTTACCTTCTACGATCTGGAAACCATCATTTCCGTAGGCTACCGCATCAAATCAGCGCAAGGCATCGCCTTCCGCCGCTGGGCCACCGCCCGCCTGAAAGACTACCTGCTCAAAGGCTACGCGCTCAACCAACAACGCCTGCAGCAAAACGCCGACGAGCTTGCACATGCCTTGCAGCTGATTCAAACCACCGCCGCCTCGCCCGCCCTCACACTGGAAGCCGGCCGCGGCTTGGTCGATATCGTCAGCCGCTACACCCACACCTTCCTCTGGCTGCAGCAATACGATGAAGGCCTACTGCAAGAGCCGGCAGGCGAAAACGGCGGCAGCCTGCCCACGCCTGAAGCTGCACGCCGCGCCCTAAGCCAACTTAAAGCCGAACTCATCGCCCGCGGCGAAGCCAGCAACCTGTTTGCCCGCGAACGCGAAGACGGCTTAGCCGCCATTCTCGGCAACCTCGCACAAAGCGTATTCGGCGCACCCGCCTACCCCAGCATCGAAAGCAAAGCCGCCCATCTGCTCTACTTTATCGTGAAAAACCATCCCTTTGCCGACGGCAATAAGCGCAGCGGTGCCTTCCTGTTTGTTGATTTCCTACACCAAAACCGCCGCCTGTTCCGTGCAGACGGTCGCGCCGTCATCAACGATACCGGCCTGGCCGCGCTCACCCTGTTGGTGGCCGAATCTGCGCCCGCGCAAAAAGACACCCTTATCCGACTTATCATGCACATGTTGCAACACCAACCCAACCTGTAACCTTACCATCATCATTATGAACAGCCATCTCCTCCCCGACCCCCGCCCCTATCCCGCCGATCCGGTAAAAAACGAACTGCTGCTGCACGCCGAAGCCGTGGCCGCCAACCGCTCCCGCGCCCAAAGCAAACTCTCCGGCGACACCCTGCACAGCCTGATTTTCCAAATGCTGCAATCACGCCACCTCACCTCCCTCTCCGTGGCGCTCACCATGGCGCCGAGCGATGCCGTCTACCGCGCCCTGTGGCAGGCCATGGAGCAAACCCTGCGCCCCGCCGCTGCCGAAGAAACCGGCTGGCTCGCCCTGCCCGTGGTGCTCGTGGCCGGTTGCAACCAGGCCGTAGCCCTGCCCGCCGCCCTCGATGCCGCCGCGCTTCATGCCAAACTGGCCGAATTCGAGCCCACCCGCCATCTGGCGCAAACCGTGTGGCTGCCCGCGCTGCTCACCGCCGAGCAAATCAGCCGCATCAAGTTGGAACAATGGTTTGCCGCCAAACAAAGCCGTGCCGCTGCCGAACAGTTTGCCGCTGCGCAAACCGGCGCCGCAGAAATCGCCATCCCCTCCGGGCAGAGCGTGCATGTGGTGTACGCCCTGGGCTACAACGCGCCCGAAGCCCCCGGCAAACTCGGCCAGGCCGCCCTGCCCCTGATGCAGTATTGGCAGGAACGCTTCGCCCTACCCGGCCTCACCCTGTTTGCCAACCCGCTCGACCCCGCCGCCCCGCTCGAGGCCATCCGCAACGGCAGCCACACCCGCCAGCGCATGGCGCTAGATGTATTCGCTGCCAACGCCATCCGCGCCGTGCGCCTGCAAAGCCCGCGCGTCGGCGTAGCCGTGGCCGCCCAAGAAGGCGGGCAAATTGTGTTCAGCTTCAGTGCCACCGACAACAGCTACGGCCTGGTGCCGCAAACCTTCCGATGGCAGCTCTCCCCTACCGACTCCGTGGACACCGTGGTGCAAAACTTCCTCGACCTGATGGCCGAATGCCAAGTGGAACACATCCGCCTGCTGCGCGACATCCTGCCCGAAAACGCCGCCATGCCCGACTACCCCCAAGCGCTGGAGTTAAACGGCTTCAATCCGTTGTTTAGCGAAGCGCCGCAGTAAGCCCATCCGTTTTTCAGGTAGCCTCTATTCCCAATAAAGGCTACCTGAAAAACTATAGCGAATAAGCCGAACTTCCACTACATCGTAGGTCTGCCATCTTGCAGCCAAAGCGTGTTCATCCGCCATCCGCGCTATCTGCCACCCCGCTGTTCAACAGGCTACCTGAAAATGCTAAAATTGCGCTTTGTCATCCCAACCAGATAAACAAGGAAAGCAATATGGCCGGTCATAGCAAATGGGCGAATATCCAACACAAAAAAGCCCGCGTTGATGCCCAACGCGGCAAAATCTTCACCAAACTGATCAAAGAAATCACCGTAGCCGCCCGCCTCGGCGGCGGCGACCCCGCTTCCAACCCCCGCCTGCGCCTGGCCATGGACAAAGCCTGGGATGCCAACATGCCCAAAGACAACGTTCAGCGCGCCATTGACAAAGGCACCGGCAACCTCGAAGGCGTGGAATACATCGAGCTGCGCTACGAAGGCTACGGCATCGGCGGCGCCGCCCTGATGGTGGACTGCCTCACCGACAACAAAACCCGCACCGTGGCCGACGTGCGCCACGCCTTCAGCAAACACGGCGGCAACCTCGGCACCGACGGCTGCGTCGCCTTCAACTTCAAACACCAAGGCTACCTCCTGTTCGGCCCCGACACCGAAGAAGACGCCCTGATGGAAGCCGCCCTCGAGGCCGGCGCCGAAGACGTCGTTGCCCACGACGACGGCTCGTTTGAAGTCATCACCGCCCCCAACGACTGGGCCGGCATCAAAGCCGCCCTCGAAACCGCCGGCTTCAAAGCCGAAGACGGCGACGTCACCATGCGCGCCCAAAACGAAGCCGTGCTCACCGGCGAAGACGCCGCCAAGATGCAGCGCCTGATCGACGCCCTGGAAGCGCTGGACGACGTGCAGGACGTGTACACCTCCGCCGTGCTCGAGCTCGAGTAAACAAGCAAAGGCTACCTGAAAGCGGGCAATCATCGCTTTCAGGTAGCCTCATCCCATGCCTTATCGGTTTTCAGATAGCCTCTCAAGCACACACAGTTCGCGTACGAATGCCCGACACTGCCGCACCAAACCACTGCCCGAAACGATGTTTCGGCGCATTCGAAGCAGAGTTTCTGCAGAACGAACCAATGTTCCCACACACCGATTCGAGCAAACACCCATGACTTGGCTTCCCCTCTCCCAACTCGACGAAACCGAACACAGCTGGCGCATCCAAGGCAACACCGTCCAATTCGACGGCACCGGCACCTACCGCAAACTACGCGGCTGCGACCCCGCCACCTTCGAAGTATTCGCCGAACCGGGCTGCCTGATTGCCCGCGACCGCAACCACGTCTACCACGGCGCCGAACTGCTTTCCGCCGTGCAGCGCGATAGCTTCACCCATCTCGGCGAGGGCTACTGGCGTGACGCCGATGCCATATATTGCGAATACGAAACCGCCCTGCGCCCGCTCAAAGGCAGCGATGCCGCCACCTTCCGCCATCTCGGCGAAGGCTACGCCGCCGACCGCACGCAAGCCTACTACGGCGGCAGCAAAATCCAATCCGCCAATCCCCTGGCACTCCGCCTGCTTCACGGCCTCTACGCCGCCGACGGCGATACCGTCTTCTTCGACGGCAAACCCCTGAAAGGCAGCGACCCGCAAACCTGGCGCGAAGCAGCGGGCGAGGCTGGCAAACACAGCTTTTCCCGCGACGCCAAACACGTCTATTACTGCGAACGCAAACTCCCCCGCGCCGATGCCGCCACTTGGCAGCACCTGCACAACACCCTTTCCAAAGACGGCAAACGCGTCTACAAAACCAACCGCATCCTGCCCGATGCAAACCCCGCCGAATGGGACGCCGCCAAAGCCGCCGCCCACACCGCCGAAGAAGCCGCCCGCCGTGCCGAAAATTCCGCCAAAATGAGCGAACTGCTGAAAAACCTTTGGCAAAACGGGCAAACCGACTAAGCCAAAGGCTACCTGAAAACGAACAAAGCACTTTCCCACCAAGCTAAAATACAGCCGCAAACCAGCATCCTGTCCAACCGCCCACCTACCAATATTTTCAGGTAGCCTCTAAAGAGCCCTTCCCATGACCCAGCTAAAAGACCACGCCCTCCTGCGCACCCGGTGCTACATCAACGGCCAATGGCTCGATGCCGACAGCGGCAGCACCATCGCCGTATCCAACCCCGCCACCGGCGAAACCATCGGCAGCGTGCCCGATATGGGCGCGGCGGAAGCCGAACGCGCGGTGGCTGCCGCCCAGGCCGCCCTGCCCGCCTGGCGCGCACTCACGGCCAAACAGCGCAGCCAAATCCTGCGCCGTTGGTTTGATTTGATGATGGAGTCGCAGGAGGAACTCGCCACCCTGCTCACACTGGAGCAAGGCAAGCCTCTGGCCGAGTCGCGCAGCGAAATTGCCTACGGCGCGTCCTACATCGAATGGTATGCCGAAGAAGCCAAACGCGTGTACGGCGACACCATCCCCGGCCCCGCACCCGACAAGCGTATTGTGGTGCTCAAGCAGCCTATCGGCGTGTGCGCCGCGATTACTCCGTGGAATTTCCCCAACGCCATGATCACGCGCAAAGCCGCGCCCGCGCTGGCTGCCGGCTGCACCTTCGTCATCCGTCCAGCCTCGCAAACGCCATTTTCCGCACTGGCCATCGCCGCCTTGGCCGAACGTGCCGGTATTCCGGCGGGCGTATTCAACGTGATCACTGGCTCGTCGCGCGAAATCGGCCGCGTGTTCACCGAAAGCGATACGGTGAAAAAATTCAGCTTTACCGGCTCCACCGCCGTCGGCCGCCAGCTGCAGGCGCAATGTGCTTCCACCATCAAAAAAACCTCGATGGAGCTGGGCGGCAACGCACCGTTTATCGTGTTCGACGATGCCGATCTCGATGCCGCGGTCTCTGGCGCGATTGCCTGCAAATTCCGCAACGCCGGCCAAACCTGCGTGTGCGCCAACCGCATTTATGTGCAAAGCGGCGTGTATGACGAATTTGTTCGCAAATTCGCCCAAGCAGCAGGCTACCTGAAAGTGGGCAACGGCTTGGAAATCGGCACAGAATGCGGCCCGCTGATTGATGAAGCCGCGCTGGCCAAAGTGGAAGAACACCTGGCCGACGCGCTCGCCCACGGCGGCGAAGTAGTTGCCGGTGGCGCACGCCACCCGGCAGGCGAACTGTTCTTCCAACCCACCGTTATCCGCCACGCCCATGCCGGCATGAAAGTAGCGCGCGAAGAAACCTTCGGCCCGCTCGCCCCCGTGTTCCGTTTCGAGAGCGAAGCAGACGTGTTGCAACAGGCCAACGCCACCGAATACGGCCTGGCCGCCTATTGCTACACCCGCAGCCTCGGCACGGCCACGCGCATAATGGAAGGCTTGGAATACGGCATGGTCGGCATCAACACCGGCGTGATTTCCAACGAAGCCGCCCCATTCGGCGGCGTGAAGCAGTCGGGCATCGGCCGCGAAGGCGGCAAATACGGGCTGGAAGAATATTTGGAAACTAAATACGTGATGCTGTCGGTTTAATGCAGCAGGCTACCTGAAAAGCGTCCGCTGCAACACAGTGAAACGATAATTGGCGTAGCCAAGGCTCAGTTTCTGTAAAACGAAACCATGGCACAAATTTTCAGGTAGCCTTTGCGCCAGTCCTTTATAATGTGCCTATTTGCACACGGCGGGACCAAAGCAAAATCCGGCGCACAGCCATACCAACTCCAGCCGCAAGCATCATCTCAATAACGAATCAAGATTTTCAGGTAGCCCCAAGAGGCTACCTGAAAACGGAAAGCACACAAATGAAATTTATCGACGAAGCCAAAATCGAAGTTGCCGCCGGACGCGGCGGCAACGGCGCAGTCAGCTTCCGCCGCGAAAAATACGTTCCGCGCGGCGGCCCCGACGGCGGCGACGGCGGGCGCGGCGGCAGCGTGTTCGCTGTGGCCAACGAAAACGTAAACACGCTGGTGGAGTACCGTTTTGTGAAGCGCTATCAGGCCAAAAACGGCGAAAAAGGCCACGGCTCCGACCGCTACGGCGCCGGTGCCGACGATATCGAGCTGCAAATGCCCGTGGGCACACTAATCCGCGATGCCGACACCGGCGAAATCGTGGCCGACCTCACTCGGCACGGCCAGCGCGTTTGCCTGGCGCGCGGCGGCAAAGGCGGCTTGGGTAATATCCATTTCAAATCTTCGGTCAACCGTGCACCCAAGCAGGCCACGCCCGGCGAGCCCGGCGAAGCGCGCCGATTGCTGTTGGAATTGAAAGTGTTGGCCGACGTCGGCCTGTTGGGCATGCCCAATGCCGGCAAATCCACCCTGATCCGCGCCGTGTCCGCCGCCCGCCCCAAAGTGGCCGACTACCCCTTCACCACGCTGCACCCCAATCTGGGCGTGGTGCGTGTGGACGAAGGCCAAAGCTTTGTAATGGCCGATATCCCCGGCCTGATTGAAGGTGCGGCCGAAGGCGCCGGGCTGGGACACCGCTTTTTGAAACACCTTTCGCGTACCGGCCTCTTGCTGCACGTGGTAGACTTGGCCCCGTTCGACGAAGCCGTCAGCCCCGCCGCCGAAGCACTAGCCATCATCAACGAGCTGAAAAAATACGACGACGAACTGTTCGGCAAACCGCGCTGGCTGGTGCTGAACAAACTGGATATGCTCACGCCGGAAGAGGCTGCCGAACGCAAAGCTGCATTCCTCGAAACCATCGGCTGGAACTACCCCGCCCCCGGCGAGCCCGGCTTCGATCGGCAAACCCCGCGCCTATTTGAAATCAGCGCACTCGCCCATCAGGGCACGCAGGAATTGGTGCGGCAAATCGGGCAGTATCTGGCCGAGAAGAAACAACTGGCTGCAGCAGAGGCTAACCAACAGACCGATGCTGCACCGCAAATCTCAGAAATCAACGATTATTCGGTGTTGCAGCCGGAGTAGTTTTGACACAATGAATCAGGAGTAATAACCTGCCATGGATTTAGGGAGAATACTGAGCTGGGTTGTAGTAGGAGGCATCGCATACACTTCATACAACTATCTGAGCACCGGTGATATTACCGCTATACCTCCTTCACCTAAAATCGTGCTCAGTTTAGCCAATAAAGATAAACCAAATCTCGAAGGACAACGCAAACACCTAGCCACCGGTACACCCTGCATCCGTATCGCTGGCGGGAAAATTAAGCAAGGCATATATTCCTGTGAGATTCAACAATTTGCTGGTCCATCCTCATATGACACTCCGCCAGAAGAAACCTACTCTATCCTGATTACTAAACGTAACGGTAGCTGGCAAATTACCAGATAAGTGATCGGCTGCACCAAGCAGTATAGCTTTTTCCTACAATCATACCTCTCCACCAACCAAGGACAGCCCATGAAACCTCTAGCCTACCTCCCTGCCCTGTTGCTACTGGCCGCCTGCGCCCCGCAAGAGAATACCGCGCCAGCCTCTGCCCCGGCTGCCGCCCCCACAGTTGCTGCCTCCCAGCCTGCCGCATCAGCTGCTTCCACCGCTGCACAACCCGACGCCCAATGGGTCGGCCGCTACTACGGCGTGCTGCCCTGCGCCTCTTGCGAAGGCATCGAAACCACCTTGATATTGCAAGAAGACGGCAGCTACCTACTCACCGAAACCTATAAGCAGCGCCAGCCGTTTACCGAAAAAACCGATGGCCGATTCACTTGGCGCAAGCCGCAAGAAATATTCCAGCTCGACAAAGCCGGCGGCGAGCGGCTCTACCAAATCGGCAACGGCCAGATTTGGGCGCTGGATGCCGACGGCAAACAAGTGGAAGGCGAACTGGCCAACCTCTACATCCTGAAGCAGACCGTCAGTCAGCTTTAACCCGAAAAGAAATCCGGCCTTGGATCGGCCAAACCATTTCAGGTAGCCTTTATGCCTGCCCGCGCATAAGAAAGGCTACCTGAAATTTTCACTGCACCAAACCAAACACCACACGCCATGCCCCAGATCACCACACACAGCACCCGCTTCACCCTGCAGGAAGGTGAAACCCTGCTCGAAGCCTTGGAGCGCACCGGCCACGCAGTCGAATACCAATGCCGCAGCGGCTATTGCGGCTCCTGCCGCGTTAAACTCCTATCCGGCAGCGTTACATACCGAGAGTGCCCGCTGGCTCTGATTCTGCCCAACGAAATCCTCACCTGCTGCTGCACAGTAATAGAAGACATCCATATCGACTGCCACCAAAGCGAAAACCAGCCAGATTTATTCGAACCAGATCTGTTCGCCGACAACAGCGGCAAATAACGCTACCCTTGCTATTCATTATCCAAACCCAACAAAAGGCTACCTGAAACGTCACTTCAACGAAGTTTTCAGGTAGCCTTTAATCTTGTATCAGCAATAGCCTTCGATTTAGCCAAACACTTGATGCTTAATGCCCAACCTGTGCGGCCAAGCACTGTTCTTGCCGCTGCAGGAAGGCTTCGCTGCCGCCGAGTTTGTCCAGCTGTTGTTGCGGCGAAAGCTTTGGCAGGCTGCGGAGATCTTCCGTGCTGAGTTTTTGCACCGGTTCTTCCCACAGGCAGCGGCAGTAGGGTTCGAGCACACGCTCACTTTGGCCGGCAAGGCCGTGTTTGGCCAAGTCGGCCTGCCATTGCGGCACGGCAGGCATATTTTGGATGCAGGCCTCCACGATGCGGCGGCTGATGTCGTCCTTATCCGGCGCATACAGACGCGGCACGAGGGCAAAAGCGAGCACCAGCGCCGCCGTTACCGCCAGCCAGCCGATAAGGGTGCGGCGGTGTTTGCGGCGTGCGGCTTCATCGGTTTGAATCTCAGCCATGCAGGCTTTCCATGCGCAACATCATCACAGGTTCGAAAACGTGCTCCAGCGCTTCGATTTGGGCGATAGCCGCCTTGATGTGCTTTTCTTTAGACTGATGAGTGAGAATCACGATTTCGGCGTTTTCGTGGTTGATCACGCCTTTTTGCAGCAGGGCTTCAATGGAGATGCCCTGCTCGGCAAGGATACGGCCGATATTGGCCACCACGCCGGGTTTGTCTTGCGCCGATACGCGCAGGTAGTAGCTGCTGGTGATTTCATCGATTGGCAACACGGGCAGCTGTTCATTACAGCGGAAAGCCAACGGCGGCACACGCTGCTCGCTGGCGGCGTGCATCAGGCGGGCGGTATCGATGATGTCGGCCACCACCGCGCTGGCAGTGGGGGCGGCACCGGCGCCGGCACCGTAATACAGGGTTTCGCCCACCATATTGGATTGCACCAGCACGGCGTTCATCACGCCTTCCACCTGCGCCAGCAAGCGGCATTCAGGCACGAGCGTGGGATGTACGCGCAGTTCGATACCCTCGTCGGTTTTACGGGTAATGCCCAGCAGTTTGATGCGGTAGCCCAGCTCTTCGGCATAGCGGATGTCTTGGCTT
Organism: Eikenella sp. HMSC061C02; assembly: GCF_001809035.1. Classification (NCBI taxonomy): domain Bacteria; kingdom Pseudomonadati; phylum Pseudomonadota; class Betaproteobacteria; order Neisseriales; family Neisseriaceae; genus Eikenella; species Eikenella sp. HMSC061C02. The sequence continues at coordinate 7,585 of NZ_KV795536.1, read as the reverse complement.
TCCAGCTTGCTGATGCCTTCCAAGTAGCAGTGTTGGAAATTAATCGGCGTACCGAACGCCAGCGCCGACATGATGCTCAACTTGTGCGCCGCATCGTGGCCTTCGATATCGAAAGTCGGGTCGGCTTCGGCGTAGCCCAGCTCCTGCGCCTGCTTGAGCACTTCGGCAAACGGGCTGCCATGGGAGCGCATATTGCTCAGGATGAAGTTGCTGGTGCCGTTGATGATGCCGGCCACCGATTTAATGCGGTTGGCGGCCAGGCCTTCGCGCAGGGCTTTGATAATCGGAATGCCGCCGGCCACCGCTGCTTCAAACATCACCATCACATTTTTTTCCGCCGCCAGTGCGAAGATTTCGTTGCCGTATTCGGCCAAGAGTTTTTTGTTGGCGGTGACCACGTGTTTACCGTTTTCAATGGCGCACAACACCACTTCGCGTGCCGTATCTGTGCCACCAATCAGCTCTACTACAATATCCACATCCGCGCTTCGGGCTACCTGAAATACATCGTCCGACACCACCGTGTCGCTTGGGCACAATTTGCGGATGCGGTCGGTGTTGTGGCTGGCAGCCATGCTGATTCGCACTTCGCGCCCCAGGCGGCGCGTGATTTCCTGCGCGTTTTCCGACAATAATTTGGCCGTACCGCCACCGACGGTACCCATCCCCAAGATGCCAATTCTGATTGGTTGCATGCTGACTCCTTGTTATGATTACGGCTGCGCCGAGCGCCAATTTGCCGTTTTGCTTTGAACATGCCGGCCTGCCATGCGGTCGGCCAAGCTAATAAACAGTAAAATAAAATCCGAAAGCGGACAGAAAGCCGTTATCTTAGCTGAAAACCCCGCTTCTTACACCTTTTAATAGAAACACTTACACTTTTAACCACACCGCCTCGAAGCCAAGCGTTTCAATCTCCTTGCAGCCTATGCTTTCAGGTAGCCTCTAACCCATTCAAACACAAACAAATTATGCTGATTCAAGAACACCAGCCCGCCTCCGCCTGCCATATCGGCCATTATCAACGCGGCCAAATCGAAATCGACGGCCACATCTACCGCCAAGCCGTATTGCTTGACGGCAGCGGCAGCGTGCAAACCGTCAACCTTCCCTCCGCAGCCGAACTGCAAGCCGCAGACCTTGCCCGCGCCGCCGCAAGTGAGCCCGAAGTAATCCTCATCGGCACCGGCGAGCAGCAACAGTTTTTACACCCGCGCATTGCCGCCGCGGCAAGCGGCATCGGCGTGGAATGCATGCACACCGCCGCCGCCGTGCGCACCTATCTTTTGCTGCAAAGCGAAGGCCGCCGCGTATGGGCATGGTTGTGGCTGTAACACAGCAAGCAAGATAGCGCAGAATTTTCAGGTAGCCTCTGCAACAGGCTAGCTGAAAGTAAAAGGCTACCTAAAAACACATCGCCGTTTTCAGGTAGCCTTTTTGCCGTGCACGTTCCTATTGCGGGTCTAAGCCTTGCAGGATGCGCTGCGCTTCGGCTGCGCTGAGGTTGTAATGATAATATCGGCGGTAGAAATCTTGGGTTTTGGCCGTCATGTCCACATCGGTGAACCGTTGCGGGTGCAGCAGTTTGGCTGCCCACAATACCTGCAGGGCGGCTTCGGTGCTGTAGCGGTCCCAACCGAATGTGCCGATCGGGTTGGCATGCAGGCGGTTATTCTGCACGGCTTTGATGCTCTGCCATGCCGGGTCTTGTTTGATGCGGGCGATGGCCTGCGCGGCATTGCGCCCACCCACGATGATAATGTCGGGATTAGCCTGAACAATGGCTTCCATCGTCACTTCGCTCAAGTTGGCCTGTTCGGGCAGCGCGGGGCGGCCGCCGGCAATGCGTATCCATTCGCCGATGATCGAACGGCCGCCGTCAATGCGGCGCAGGTTGGCACCGCCGGTGAGGTGCAGTACGGTGGGCTTCTGTGCGTCGCTCAGGTTGGCCAGCCGGCTGCGAACGAAACGCAGGTTGCCGTCTAATTCGGCATTGTATCGGCGGGCGATTTGCGGGGCATTGCCACCGATCACGTCGGCAGTGATGCGCACGGTTTGCTTGAGGCCGTTAAAGTCTTGGAAGCGCACCAGCACGGGCTTCATCCCGGCGCGCCGCACCTGCTGCTGCATGGCGGGCTGGGAAAGCAGCACCGCGTCGGGGCGTACGGCGAGCAGGGCTTCACTCTGCACAGTTTGGCCGTTGCTCAAGGCAGGCACGTTTTTAATACGCGGATACACTTTGGCAAACCACGGCAAGTTGCGGGTGGCTTCGGTGGTAGCCACCAGTTTGTCGGCACCGCCCAGCATCAGCACCACTTGGTTGTTGGCCGGCCACAAATCGGCAATACGGTTTACCTGCTGCGGCAGTTCCACGCTTTGGTTGTTGATGTCGCGCACGGTGCGGGCGTGTACGGGCTGGAGGGCGAGCAACAGGCCGGCAAACAGGGCGGCACTGAGTTTGCTTGGTGTTGAAAACATGGTTTTTCCTTTTGCTTGAGGGCTTGGGGTGAAATTGAAGGCTACCTGAAAATGTTGGCTTCAACGGAGGTAGAACAAGTTTTCCGGTTTCAGGTAGCCTGAAATTTGGCCGTTCACAATTGTGCCACGGCACACACGCGGCGCGGCCAATCGGGCACGTCGAGCAGGCGCAGGCCGACGCCGTAGAGCTGCTCCAGCCTTTCGTTGTCCAAAATATCGACGGTGTTGCCGACCTGCAGCGTGCCGTCGCGGCCGAGGATGGCGGTTTGGCTGTGCGGCAGGCGGCCGTGCAGGAGCAGCGGGTGTTCGGGGTTGTGCGTGGTCATGATGATGGTGTAGCCGCGTTCGGACAAATCCGCCACCAGCCGCAGGGTTTGCACGGCGTTGCCGTAATCAAGCGCAGAAGTGGGCTCGTCAAACAAAATCAATTCGGGCTGCTGCACCAGCACTTTGGCGATATTGGCCAGCTGCTTTTCGCCACCGCTGGTTTCCATATAAATATGCCCGGCCAGATGGGCGATATTCAGCATTTCCAAAGCCTGCATGGCGGCAGCGTAGTCTTCATCTTTCGGCTTGGCAGCCAAACTCAAATGAGCAGCGCGCCCCAGCACCACATAATCCAACACGCTGTAGCGGTAGGTTTGCGGCGTGGCCTGCGATACATAGCCCACCAGCCGCGCAATCTGGCGTGGCCGCATGGCCTGCACGTTTTGCCCGTTCAGCAGCACGTGCCCCTGCTGCGGCTTGAGCAGGCCGGCGATGCAGTTGAGCAGGGTGGATTTGCCTGCGCCGTTGCGGCCGAGCAGCGTGAGCAGCGTGTCGCGTTCGATGTGCAGGTTCACGCCGTTGAGCACAGGGCGGCCGCGGTAGGCGTAATGCAGGTTTTCGATATTCAGCATGGTTTGTTTGGGTTATTTCTAATCCTGGCTTGGGCTACCTGAAAGCAGGATTCTGTGCGGCACAAACAAGTAAAACAGGTCTGCCGGAATCGGGCGGGCAGATTTTAACTTCGTTGAAGCTCACGCTTTCAGGTAGCCTGAAATGCAGTCTGGATAAAACTTCAGAAACTAAAGCCCGGGGCTACCTGAAAACAGTTAAAAAGACAGATGGCTGCGGCTAATCCGCTACTTTCTGCCGCACCAGCACCCAGGCGAAAAACGGTGCGCCGATGAAGCCGGTGATGATGCCCAGCGGGATTTCCTGCTCATACAGATTGCGCGCCAGCGTGTCGGTGCACAGCAGAAACAGCGCGCCGGCCAAGATGGAGAGCGGCAGCGTGCGCATGTTGTTGTCGCCCGCCGCCAGCCGCGCCAAGTGCGGCACCACCAAACCCAGCCAGCCGATGGTGCCGCTCATGCACACCGCTGAGGCGGTCAGCAGCGTGGCACACACCACCATAATCGTGCGTTCGCGCCGGATTTCTGCTCCCACCAACCGCGCCTCGCGGTCGCCCAGCGACAGCACATTGATGCGCCAGCGCATTGCCACCAGCACCCCGGCGGCCAGCAGCATCACCGGCACCAGCGCCACCAGGTTACCGTATTCCGATTTGGCCAGGCTGCCCATCTGCCAATACACGATTTCCGCCAGCTCGGTTTCCGGGTCGGCCAGATATTTCATCAGCCCGAGCGTGGCCGACATAAAGCCCGACACCACAATTCCCGCCAGTACCAAAATCACCGCCGAATCGCGCCCGATTAATCGGGGTAGCGCCAAAGTCATCACTACAGCCAACAGCCCGCCAGCAAAGGCCGCTGCCTGCGTGCCCCAAATGCTCCAGCCAAGCAGAATCGACAACGCCGCACCCACGCAGGCGCCGGAAGACACGCCGAGCAAATCGGGCGACACCAGCGGGTTGCGGAAAATTCCCTGATAAGCCGTGCCCGAAGCCGCCAGCGCCGCGCCTACCAGCATCGCGGCCAAAATACGCGGCAGGCGCAAATTCAACACAATATTGGCCTGCACCTCGTCGGCCTGAATCGGCGGCAGGCTTGCCGCAAACGGCAAATGCCAATCAGATGCCAACTGCACCGCCCCCTGCACCAAGCTGCGCCACACCCCGCCCGGCGGCACCGGATAGCGCCCCCACGATAGGGAAAACAACACCGCCAGCAGCAACAGGCAGGCAAGGGCGGCCATCAGCAGCAGATAGCCGACAGAACGTTTGGGCGGCGGCACAGACATAAGGCATCGGAAACGGTCAGGGAAAACCGCCGCATTCTATCTGCAAGGCAAACCGCGTTTTATCGTACGAAAGGAGTATGCCCCGCCTTCCCCTTCCGGCGGATGCGGCGTGCGAATGCCAGCATGGCTGCAGGCTGCCAACCTCCACTCCGCCACCCGACCTGCCGCATAGCCAATAGGACTAGTCCTTCCGCCTGATGGTTTTCACCGCACCAAAAACCGATTATCCGCCCCCGCAAAACTCGGCAACCACGCCACGCCTGCCGAAACAATATTTTCAGGTAGCCTCTGATGCACAGCAGGCTACCTGAAAACTATCTCTCTACTTGCTTTTGAACAAACCGTTCACAAGGACTCACGCCAAATGCAAACCAAGCTGTTCCGCCTCACCGTGCTCAACGCACTCCTTCTCTCTGGTTTCTCCACTGCCGAAACCGCACCTGCTGCCAGCGAACCTATTGCCAACAGTGCCGAGCTGGAAACCATCTACATCACTGCAGAAGCCCAAGTTAAACAGCAGCTTGGTTCCTCGCTAATCACCAAGCAAGACCTGCAGCGCACGCCGGTGAGCAACGACATTTCCGAAATCGTCAGCAAAATGCCCGGCGTTACCCTCAGCACCAACTCGCCCGGTGGCGCGCGCGGCAACAAACGCCAAATCGACATCCGTGCCATGGGCCCGGAAAATACACTGATTCTGATCGACGGCAAACCCGTGCGCTCGCGCAATGCCGAACGCTACGGCCGCGGCGGCGTGCGCAACACGCGCGGTGACTCCAACTGGGTACCGCCCGAAATGATTGAAAAAATCGAAGTGTTGCGCGGCCCTGCCGCTGCCCGCTACGGCTCCGGCGCGATGGGCGGCGTGGTAAACATCCGCACCAAACCCATCACTCACGAATTCCACGGCAGCGTAGGCACCTATATCGAACAGCCGCAGAGCAGCACCGGCCAAGGTGCTACCCGCCGTGCCAACTTCATCGTATCCGGCCCCATCGTGCAAGACACCCTCGGCTTCCGCCTCTACGGTAGCCTCAACAAAACCAGCCCCGATGATTTCGACATCAACAACAGCGTAAACACCGGCACGGCTCTGAGTGCCGGCCGCGAAGGCGTGCGCAACCGCGACATCGCCGGCCGCCTGCAATGGGACATCAGCCCCACCCAACGCCTTACCTTCGATGCCTCCTACAGCCGCCAAGGCAATATCTACAACGGCGACACTCAAAGCAGCAACGTACTCGTTCCGGCCGTGCGCAACGTTGCCTTCCCGCTTATCGGCTCGGAAACCGCCCGCCTATACCGCCAAAGCTACACCCTTACCCACCGAGGCAACTGGGAATGGGGCGACCTGGAAAGCTACATCAGCTTCGACAAAACCGTAAACAGCCGCCTGCCCGAAGGCCTGCTCGGCAGCACCGAGGGCGCCTACAACAGCACCACCGGCTTTTCCGACAGTATCCTGAAAAACTACCGCTTCGGCAGCCGTGCCGATTTGCCTTTGGGGCGCCATACCCTCACCGTGGGTGCGGAAGGCGGCCGCTCCGTGCTCGACGATTCCGCTTCCATGAAGCAAACCATGCAAACCTACGGCAACATCCCCTGGCTCGCCAGCACCGGCCGCAGCGGCAAAGGCAGCCAAAATGATTTTGCCATCTATGTGGAAGACAATATTTCCCTCAACCAAGGCCGCACCTTCCTCACCCCCGGCCTGCGCTGGGACTACAACACCGCCTTCGGCTCCACCTTCTCCCCCTCGTTCAACTTCTCCCACGCCCTGAACGACAACTGGAGGATCAAAGGCGGCATCGCCCGCGCCTTCAAAGCGCCTAATTTGTACCAAACCCAGCCCAACTACATGCTGACCAACGCCAGCCACGGCTGCCCCATCGACGAACACAACCACTGGAACAACCCCAATGCGCAAAACGGCAGCGCCACCGGCGGCACCGGCGCGGGCAACGATCAGCGTCCCACCAACCCCTACCTCAATAGCCGCCCGGGCGGCTTCGACTGGGGGCGTGCCTGCTACTTTGTCGGCAATAAAGACATCAAACCCGAAACCAGCATCAACAAAGAAATCGGTTTTGAGTTCAACAAAGACGGCTATCTCGCCTCGCTGGCCTATTTCCACAACGACTACCGCAACCGCATTGTCGACAACGGCGAATTCATTACCACCATCGACGCCCCGCCCGGCGGCTACAACCGCGACGTACGCCGCAGCAACAACCGCGCCGGCATCAATATCTGGCGCAACTACACCACCACCAACGTGTACCAATGGGGCAACCGCGGCAAGGCCGTTCTCGCCGGATTCGAAGGCAACGTAACCCTGCCGCTGATTCGCGACAAGCTGAACTTCAGCACCAACTTCACCTATTTCCACCGCAATGAAGAGAAGTTCTACGGCAATCCTGTATCGATTGTGCCCAAATACACTATCAATAGCGCGCTCAACTGGCAAATCACCCCCGAATGGGATTTAAACGCCACCTACACCCACTACGGCCGCCAAAAAACTGGCTCTCGGCCCACCCGCTTCATCGACGTGTACTATGAAGACGGCGGCAGCAAGCTGAAGGAACATGAATTGGGCAGCTACGGCGTGTTCGGGCTCAACGTCGGCTACAACTGGAAAAACACCGTCAGCCTGCGTGCCGGGGTGAACAACCTGTTCGACAAAACCATCCTGCGCACCGCCGGCACCGCCCGCACCTATAACGAACGCCGCCGCAGCTTCTTCTTCAACGCCCGCTATTCGTTTTAAAGGCTGTTTGCCAGCAGCTGGCTGGCATGAAAAAGGCTACCTGAAAACTTCGCAGCAACTTTGCTGCACTACGTTTTCAGGTAGCCTTTACTAATTTCCACCACTTATAGTGTATAGATTAAGGGGCTGTACTAGATTAGCCCTAAATTCCAC
>NZ_KV795535.1:57208-86545 GCF_001809035.1 Eikenella sp. HMSC061C02 | reverse complement strand
CTTTAAAATAAATTTTGCTTCCTAAGCCCCTTAAAAGTAATCCAATTTGAAAAGGGAACCACTATGGCGCAATCCGTATTTGTGGAAAAAATCGAGCAGGCCTGCCATAAGAAGGAGTGGCTGTTTGAGCGCAGCAAGTCGAAGTATGCGCTGCGTTCGCTGATTGCCGGCATGCTGCTCACGCTCACGCCGGCCACGGGTGTGATTGCGGCGGATGTGCTCAACACTGTACACCCTTCGCTGGGGCGTTTTGCTTTCCCGTTTTTCTTCTCGTGGGGGCTGGTGTATATCCTGTTTCTCAATACGGAGCTCACCACTTCCAATATGATGTATCTCACGGCCGGCACCTTTCTCAAAAAAATCAAATGGGAAAAGGCGCTGATTATTTTACTCTACTGCACGGCGTTTAATTTAATCGGTTCGATTTTCACCGCCTGGCTGTTCAACCAAACCAGCGCGTTTGCCCACATTTCGGCGGATGGCTATTTGGCCAATATGGTGGAGCACAAGCTGGAGCGGCCAAACGGCCTGGTGCTGTCGGAGGGGATTTTTGCCAATCTGTTTGTGAACGTGGCGGTGGTGGCGTATCTGTTGCTGAAGGAGCAGGCGGCGAAGATTGCGGCAGTGTTTGCGGCGGTGTATATGTTTGTGTTTTTGGCCAACGAACACGTGGCGGCAAACTTTGCTTCGTTTGCGCTGGTGGGCTTCAATCAGATTGCCGATAGCGTGTCGCATTTTGAGGCTTTGAATATTCTGCGCCATTGCAGCGTGGCTTTTGTGGCCAATTGGATCGGTGGCGGGCTGCTGATTGGCGTGCCGTATGCGTTTTTGAATAAGGATGAGGGAGAGTATGTGGATTAGGGGTTGGTGCGTCATCCCAATAGAGCAGATGAAAATAAGGATGAGACAAGGCGGCGAGCCGCAGATAGTACCGACAGTATGGCAAGGCAAGCCAACGCCGTAGCATTCTTTTTCATTCATTATAAAAATTTCAGGTAGCCTGTTTAACGGAAAACAGGCTACCTGAAATTTTACGCATACCAGATGCGGAAAACTATTCGGCGGCGGGCATTTGGAAGTGGCAGCGGGCCACCACGATGGGTTTGGCGGGGTCGGACTGCCAGGCTTCCACCGCCACGTTGGCGATGCGGCTGCCTTGGCGGGTGAGGGAGCAGCGGGCGTAGGTGGTTTCCGGCTTGCCGCTGCGCAGGTAATCGATCGATAAATCGATCATCTTGGGCAGCTCGGCAAGGCCGGCCTGGCGGTAGAGGAAGAGCACGGCGCAGCTTTCGATGAAGCCGCCGAGCATGCCGCCGTGCAGGGCGGGCAGGAAGATGTTGCCGATGTTTTCCCGTTTGTATGGCAGGGCAAACAGGGGATGGCCGTTGGATTCGCCGCATTGCAGGCCGATGAATGCGGTGTAGGGGATGAGTTTGGCGGCTTCGGCAGTGCGCTCGGGAGATAGGATGAAGGGGTTGCTCATGCTTGCAACATCTCCTTTAGTCTGGCTTGTTGTTCTGGGGTGAGCGGGGTGCGCATGAAGGTGGCCATGCCCAAGGCAAAGGGGTCGGAAGGGTCTTCTTGGTAGCAGCTGCTGCGCACGAAGGCCACTTGGCCGGCCAAGCGGTAGCATTCGGCGCGGCCGTAGATACGGCGGCCGGGGGTAGCGGGGTGCATGTAGTCGATGCGCATATCGAGGGTGGAGAGGATTTCGGCACTGGGCAGCTGGGCGGTTACCGCGCAGGCAGAAACCATATCCACCAGGGTGGTGATGGTGCCGCCGTGAATGGTTTGGGTATCGTGGCGGCCAACGAGGTGGGGCTGCCAATCGAAACTGAGCACAGGGCGGCGGGCACGGATGCCTTCGTAGCGCAGGCCGATGGCGCGGGAATGGGGAAGGTCGAGGAAGTGTTGGCTGAGAATGCGGTAGAGGTCGGAATTGGCAGGCATGGCGGTTTCGATTGGGAGCGATATATTTTCAGGTAGCCTTTAGGAGGCGGAGGGGTGTTATTGTTTGACTGGCAGGAGGCCTTGTCAAGGCTGGCTGGAAACCATATCGCTGTATGGGCAGCCTGCCTTGCTATTGGTTTGCATCATCGCCTTCGCTTTGCAGCACAGCGGTTTCATCTGCCTCACCGGGCAGGCGCACCAAAATATCGCCAAACGCGCCGTCTTCCTGCGTGAGCCGCACCAACCCTTCCTTTACCAGCTCCAACAGGGCGATAAAGCACACCACCACCTGCGCCACGCCGCTCTCCGGCTCAAACAGTCGGCTGAAGCGGCAGCCGCCGTCTTGCAGATGCCGCAGGATGCGGCTCATGGTGGCGCGCACGGAAAGGGCTTCGTTTTCCTGTACCACCGTGTGGCTGCGGCGTTGCCCGGCGCGGGAGAGGATGGCGAGCCAGGCTTGGGTGAGGTCGGCCAGCTGTACTTCCGGCAGCTTGGCGGCGGTGGCTATTTCCAGCGGCAGATAGGCCCAAGCGAAATCGCGGCCGGCGCGGGGCAGCGCATCCAATCCCACGGCGGCGAGCTTCATTTGCTCGTAGGCCAAGAGACGTCGTACCAATTCAGCGCGCGGGTCGGCAATGTCTTCGTCTTCAGCAGCAGGCGGCACGGGCAGCAGCAGGCGCGATTTGATTTCAATCAGCACCGCCGCCATCAGCAGGTATTCCGCAGCCAAATCCAGGTTTTGCTCGTCCATTTGCGCGATATAGGCCAGATATTGCTCGGTGATTTTGAGCATGGGAATATCCAGCACATCGATGTTTTGCTTGCGGATAAGATAAAGCAACAAATCGAGCGGGCCTTCAAAACTGTGCAGCACCACCTGCAGCGCATCGGGCGGGATGAAAAGGTCGGTGGGCAGGTCGGTAACCGGCTGGCCGAACAGCGTGGCGATGCCGGGGCTGCTCGGCATATCGGGCGGGGAAGCGGGCATGTTTCAGGTAGCCTTTGGCGGGCGTGGAAAGCAGGGATTATAGTGGATTTTATCAAGAGCGGTTCGCTACTCCAAAAGGCTACCTGAAAGCAACACACGGCTTGAAAGCATCAGCCAAGCGGCGCATACTGGCTGCATTTCCCACATCAGAATAAGGAGCGATTGATGAAACTCGTGATTGCCGCGCCGGCCAACGGCGTTGAATTGAAAAACGCACTCAAAACGCATCTGCAACACGACCCGCGTGTGACGGGCCTGGTGGATTTGTCGTCGCCAGACGGCACCTATCCGCAGCTTTCTTTTGCCGCCGCGCAGGAGGTAGCCGCCGGCCGCGCCGACCGCGCCATTCTGATTTGCGGCACGGGCGTGGGTACCGCGATTGCCGCGAACAAAGTGCGCGGCATCCGTGCCGCCACCGCACACGACCTGCTCACCCTGCGCGGCTCGGTGGAAAACTATGACGCACAAGTGCTGTGCATGGGGCAAAACGTCATCGCCGCCCCCGCCGCTTGGGCACTGGTCAACATCTGGCTGGATTTGCGCCACGACACCTCCAGCGGCTATGCGCCGAAAGTAGGCGAGATCGAAGCCTTCGAACGTGGTGTTTGACGGGCTTGCAAACCGTAAACGCACAAAAGGCTACCTGAAAACTTTAGCTGCGCAGAAACTCACTGCGTTCGTTTTAGCTTCGCAGAAACTCACTGCGTTCGTTTTCAGGTAGCCTTTTCTTTCCCAGCTATTCTTACAACTGGCGCAAGAATGCTTGGATAAACGCGATCTTATCCAATTCCGGCATGGCGTTGAATGCTTCGCGATGGTCGCGGATGTAGTCGATAAGCGGATAAAACTCTTCGTCCACATGGCGTTTGTCGAGCTTGCGTCCGATGTTGCCTTCGTTGCTTCGTCCCAGAAATTTGGAAATCAGGTAATACGGCGATTTGAGTTTGAACAGCATTTCGCCGTTTTGCGCATCAAATACCATAAAGCCTTCATGTTCCACGTTTTTCAGACGGCCTTTCAGCTCGCCGAACGTGATGTTTTTCAGCGTTTCGGGGCGGCGGATGCCGTATTGTTTGCCGATTTCGTCCAATTCGGCCTCGCTAAACTGACGGCCTGTCGCCACGTCGATGCAGCCGATTAAGGTTTCGCCTAATTCTTCGCGGATGATGTGCACGTCTTTCGCGTCTGTGATTTCAAACAAAAAAGTGTGGTTCGGATAAGCGCGGAACAGGGTTTCGTATTGCGCGCAGTGTGTGGCGGTCATGTCTGCAAACGCGCTGTCGAGCGAGCCGGTGGTCGAATACAGCACTTTGCCGTCAAACGCCGCGCCGTTGGACGGATGGCCGTCTGAAAGCGAGACGAAAGTGCAGCAGCCGAGGAAGCCGTTCACTTTTACGACCGCATCCACCAATCTCTCGTCGCTGATGCGGATCGGATAACGGCTGCCTTTGGCAATACGTTCCGAATAATTGAACACTTTTTTAAACGGGCGCACGATGATGCGGTTGTGCGCGTCGATAATCAAACCGCGCATTTCCAGCAGCGCATCGTCGAAGCGGTTGTTGTAGAACACGTTGCGGGCGTATTTCAGCACGCGCAATTCGGGGTAGCGTTTGGACGCTTTGGCGGTAAAGTTGCGGCTGCCGTGTTGCAGATAATTTTCGGTAACGAAGGTTTGCTGCGCTTCGTCAAACGGCAGGGCGTGCTGCTCGATGGCCTGCATTTGCTCGATTTGTGCCAACTGCGCCGCGCTGGCGGGCTGCACGGCTTCGACGTGGATTTCGCCGGGCAGGGGGTTTTGATTGAGCTTCACATAGGCCGCCAGCACGTCGCGCTCTTTCACGCCGTGTTGGTTGGAGAAAAAGTTGTGCAGACGGTAGGTTTCGGTGTGGAAGCCGTGTTTGGCGGCCCAATCGAGCAGGTGGCGGCAGCGGGAGGCTTTTTGGTTGGTGTTGGAATTGATGATGAGGATGGGGCGGGCAGGATTTGCCAGGCCTGCAATTAAAGCATTACGCATCATGGCATTGCCTTGTTTCTGCGCTTTATCCACGGCCTCGCCCGACCAGCGGTATACGCCGTTTTCATCGGTAAGCAGCAGGTCGTTTTCGATACGGACGATTTCGGCATCGGGGTATTGTTGGGCAAACTCGGCGGCTTTTTGTTCGGCGAAAGTCGATTTTCCCGAGCCTTGATGGCCGCGGATTAAGATGAATTTTTGCATGGTTGTGCGTCTTTCTTTTGTTGGTTTGTTTTAGCTTCGTTTTCAGGTAGCCTTTCAGGATAGGCTACCTGAAGCAAGGCGGCGATGCCGTTTTACTTCGGCATTGATTTCCTGTGCCAGCCGGTTAATGGGGTAGCTTGGCCAGTCGGGGTATTGGAGGCGGTGGTAGCAGTGCCAATAGCTGCGGATGCGGTTTTGCTGTTTGCGCCAGTAGGCAGGGTTTTCGGCCAAAAAGGCGGCCAGGATGGCGCGGTTGTGGCGGAAAAAGGTGCGCACTTGCTCTTGAATGGGCAAAACGTATTCGCCGAGCAGCTGGGCGGCAAAGGGGGCAACAAAGGCGGGCTGGTCGGGGGCGAGCAGGGCGGCGAAGTGTTGTTCGCGGACATGGCCGTCGTGGTGTCGGGTGTGCAGGCAGTGGAACATGGCGCATTGGATGGGGTTGAGTGATTCGGGTCGGTGGGCAATGGTGAGGCCGTATTGCCGGCGAATCAGGCGGATGGTTTGGCCGCCCAGCAGCAGTTTGTCCGGCTCTGGAGTGGGGCTCGGGGAGCGGGGGTGCTGCATATTGGCCAAGAGCTGTGCCGCTTCAGCTTGGTAGGCAGCGGGAAAGGCTTGGAGAAAGAGTGGGGCGTGGGCAGTCATGGTTTGTTTGGTTTGCGGTTTCAGGTAGCCTTGGAGGAGGATTAGAGGCTACCTGAAAGTTTGTTGCTGTGTGTTCAATTAGTCGGTGGCAGAGCCCATGATGCCGGTGTAGAGGCGGTTTTGCGGGCTGTATACGGTCCAGAAGTATGTGCCCCACCATTCGCGGCCGTCTGCAAAATAGTCGGAACAATCGGTGTTCCATGCGTAGGTTTCGATGTGGTCCAGGCTGCCGAACAGTTGGCGGCAGAAATCGAGGAAATATTCGCCGGTTTCGCGGGCAGTTTGGCCGAAGTGGGCGGGGTAGGGCGGATTGAGGAAGGCATGGCAAAAGGCGCTGCTGGGCATCTCTCTGGCAATGGTGTGCTCGGCATCGGTTTCGCTATGGTGGTAGAGGTAGTGGCCGAATTGGCTGCCTTGTCCGCGCACGATGAGGCGGGAGTGTTGCAAATCGAGCTGGTTGCCGTAGAACTCTGTTGCGCTGATTTTGCGACCCATATCGGTTTGCAGGCTGAAATGTTGGGCAAGCGGGGCGGGAGCGGGCACTTGGTATCGGGCTGCGCGCTGCATGGCCTGTGCGTTGCGCTCGGCGATAACGGCGTGCAGGGTGTGGTTGGCTGTAGTAAGGTGGTATTCGCGGTGTTCGGCCTCGTTGGCAGCGGCAGTGGTGTAAGCGAATTGCTGGAAATCGAGCACGCCGCCGAGCTCGTGGAAGCGGCTGATGGAGGCACAGCGTTGGCGGTGTTGCCATTCAGGCAGGCCGGCGTAGGGCAGAGTTTCGAGTGGGGGTGTAGGCATCATAAGTAGAGGGTAAAGCGTAAGGCTTCAGGTAGCCTGGGTTGGTGCGGGTAAGTAGTTGTTTGCATTGTCGCCCAAATGGCAGATAGGTGGAAATAAGTAAAGTATGGTGTTGATAATACGATAAGTTTGATTATTAGTATTTATATATATTTGCTGGCGTTTATTCTTCAGGTAGCCTGTTATGCAAAGGTGGCTACCTGAAAATCTACCCACCCAAATATAGACCGTGCCATTTGTGTTGGTTTGAGGAATACTGCCTTGCACTGAAAGTTAATTTTTCTGCTCGAGAACTTGGTGGCATTAATTGAGCAAGGGTGATTTCTACAAACAAACATATCATTGATATTTATCAAGCTAATTCAAGAGTTAAGATTTTACTTAACTGCTATACTACAAAGACCAAGGGAGCAATAAAGCCAATTACCGGCCAACTTACTAGGGAGATGTTATCATGATGAAAAAAATATGGATTTTAGGTTTATTTTGTTTGCCTGTTGCCGCTATGGCAGACTCATTTTGGCTGCACAATGGTTCGATAATGCGTCTGCACGCTGAAGGTAATCTGCGTGTTATTAGCTATGAAACTCCCAGTGCGCGTATGCGTGGTGCCGGGGTGGAGCGTGGCACGGTGTTATTTGAAGGTGAGCGGCGTGGTAACCGCTACATCGGTCAGGCGCGTGTTTTCTCACGTGGTTGTGGGGAGTTGGTTTACGATGTCAGTGGCAATGTTGTGACCGAACAACGTGTGGTATTGACCGGTAGACGTGAGCAATACACTGCTGGTTGTCAGCCCTCTGGCCGTTTTGTGACAGACCGCTTAATTTTTACTTACCAATATTCTGAATAACTGCTATCCAAATCTGTAATTATATCAGGCTACCTGAAAAGTTTAGCTACGCAGAAACCTTGCTATACCGGGTTTTAACGTTGTTAAAGCTTCACTTCAGGTAGCTTTTTTTGCCTATGAAAAAGGCTACCTGAAAGCGTCGGCTTTCGTGTCAGTTCAAACTCAAATAACAGAATGGCACAGGCTTTCCTCGCAGTAGCAAACAGCGGTACAATCGCGCACCTTCATTTCCGATGCGGCCACCGAGGCTGCATTTTGTGTATTCTCAATAGGATTAATCACATGGCCGATGCCGATATGAAAGCCGCCGCCGAGGCGGATTTAGTGTATAAGCTGGAAGACAAGCCGCCGTTTGCCAATGCGCTGTTGAGCGCGGTAACGCATTTGTTGGCGATTTTCGTGCCGATGGTTACGCCGGCGCTGATTGTGGGTGGTGCGCTGAAATTGCCTGCGGAAACCACGGCTTATTTGGTTTCGATGGCGATGGTGGCTTCCGGCATCGGCACGTTTTTGCAGGTGAGCCGCTTCGGGCCGGTGGGCTCGGGGCTGCTTTCGATTCAGTCGGTGAATTTTTCCTTTGTGGGCGTGATGATTTCGCTTGGTTTGGGCATGCGCGAAGGTGGACTGAGCGAGTCGGCGATGCTGTCCACGCTGTTGGGCGTGTCGTTTGCCGGGGCGTTTTTGATTTGCGCTTCGGCTTGGGCGCTGCCTTATTTGAAACGGGTGATTACGCCTACGGTGAGCGGCGTGGTGGTGCTGCTGATTGGATTGAGCCTGATTGATATCGGCATCACTGATTTTGGCGGCGGTTTCGGCGCGAAGGGCACGGATGCTTTCGGCTCGGTGCAAAATATCGGGTTGGCGGGTTTTGTGTTGGTCATCGTGTTGCTGTTCAACTGTATGCGCAATCCGTTTTTGCGCATGAGCGGCATCGCGGTGGGGCTGGTGGCGGGTTATATTGCCGCGCTGGCGATGGGTATGGTGGATTTTTCGCCGTTGCAAAACACGCCGCTGTTCACGCTGCCTGTACCGTTTAAATATGGCTTTGCCTTTGATTGGAGCGCGTTTTTGGTGGCGGGCACGATTTATCTGTTGAGCGTGTTCGAGGCGGTGGGCGACCTTACGGCCACGGCGATGGTGTCCGGCCAACCATATGAGGGCGACGAGTTTCAAAAACGGCTGCGCGGGGGGGTGTTTGCCGACGGGCTGGTGTCGGTGATTGCCACGGCGCTCGGCTCGCTGCCGCTCACCACGTTTGCGCAAAACAACGGCGTAATCCAAATGACGGGCGTGGCCTCGCGCCATGTGGGGCGCTATATTGCTGTGATTTTGGTGCTGGCCGGGCTGTTTCCTGTGGTGGGGCGCGTGTTCACCACCATTCCTTCGCCGGTGCTCGGTGGGGCGATGGTGCTGATGTTCGGCCTGATTGCGATTGCCGGCGTGCGCATCATCATGACCCATGGCATCAACCGCCGCGAGGCCGTAATTGCGGCTACTTCGGTGGGCATCGGCTTGGGCGTGGCCTTCGAGCCGGAGGTGTTTAAGGCGCTGCCGGAGGTGTTCCGCAATGCGATTGCCGCCGGCGGCATTATGGCGGTGGCGCTGAATCTGATTCTGCCGAGAGATGAGAAAGATCAGGTGGTAAGGCTGGAAGAGTAATCGCCGGCAGCCCTTAATTTTGTTGAAGTTGATGCTTTCAGGTAGCCTTTTGGATAAGAGGCTACCTGAAAATTTTGTGCAAACGGTTTTCAGGTAGCCTTCAAATAGCCGGCGGGGGAATACCTGCCATGTTCATTTTCATTGCAAAACGCGCCTACGCTATATAGCGGTACATTCGTCATCCACTCCTGCTCCCGATAATCAGCCATGGAAAAACGTATCGCCTGTTCGGGCTTGAACTGCTCGGTGTACACCTTCAAACTTTTCGCTTTTAAATTTTCTTCCGCCTTCACTTCAATCGGCATCACACCTTGCCCGCGCTGCAACACAAAATCCACTTCCGCCGTGCCTTTTTCGCTTGCCCAGTAGAAAACGGGATTATCTTGCGAAGCAATGAGTTGCTGCAAAACGTATTGTTCGGTGAGCGCGCCTTTGAATTCGGTGAAAATGCGGTTGCCTTCCAGCAGGGTGCCCGCATCCAGCCCGCTTTGCGCGGCGAGCAGCCCTACGTCTAAGCCGTAGAGTTTGAAGGCGTTGTCTTGGTAGGCGGTAAGGGGGAGGTGCGGCTTTTTGATGCGCGGCACGATGTGTACCAGCCCGCTGTCTTTGAGCCATTGCAGGGCGGTTTCGTAGTCTTTGCTGCGGGCGCCTTTTTGCAGGTGGGCATAGATGAACTTTTTGTTTTCTTTGGCAAGCTGCTCGGGGATGGCCTGCCATAAGGCACGCACGCGCTGCACGGTGTGACCGTCGGCAATGTGTTTGGAGAAATCCTGCCCGTAAGCCGTGAGCAGGTTTCGCTGGATTTGGCGCACTTCGCTGAAATTTTGCGTGTCAATAAAGGTTTGTACCGCTTCCGGCATGCCGCCGACAAAATAATATTGGCGCAGTAGCTCGATATAGCGGCTTTTCATGGCGGCAATCAGCGACCAATCGCACATTTCCAAGAGCTGCACCAAATCCTGCTGCCCAAGCGCGGTGAGGAATTCATGAAAATCCATCGGATAGAGCGGTAGGAAATCCACCTTGCCAACAGGAAAGGAAACCTGATGGTGCAGGGAGATGCCCAAGAGCGAGCCTGCCGCTGCAATATGGAGCTGCGGTGCGTTTTCGTAGAAATATTTGAGCGATGCCAAGGCCTGCGGCACTTCTTGAATTTCGTCAAAAATCAGCAGGGTATCTTCGGCTTGAATATCCACGCCGCTTTCGATTTTCAGGCCGAGCAGCAGGCGGCCGATGTCGTAATCGCCTGAAAACAGGGTTTGCATGCGTGGGTTGTGGTCGAAATTGATGTAGGCGGTTTGGGCGAAACAGGTTTCGCCGAAATGCTTCATCGCCCATGTTTTTCCAACCTGCCTTGCCCCTTGGATAATCAGGGGTTTGCGGTTGGGCTTGAGTTTCCACTTTTTTAAGGCTTGGATGATTCTGCGCTGCATAGGGAGTCCTAATAGCCGGTTTTTTTGGCATTATACAGGTGGGAATACATTTTTTCTAATGAAAAAATAGATGATGAATACATTTTTTCGAATGTAAAAATGATGGTTAATTACATTTTTCTAATGGAAATTCGGCGGCATTGAGCTGCGTGAATAAAGGAGGGCAGGTTTTAAACCTGCCCCTGCGGAATTTCAGGTAGCCTTTTGGATAAGAGGCTACCTGAAAATTTATAACGGTATAGTGAATTTAACTTAAACCAGTACAGCGTTGCCTCGCCTTGCCGTACTATTTGTACTGTCTGCGGCTCGCCGCCTTGTCCTGATTTAAATTTAATTCACTATATCGAATGAAGAGTGGAAATGCCTGTGCTGCGGGTGTTGCACATAGGTTTTCAGGTAGCCTCCACCGTGCGGCAAAGGCTACCTGAAAAATACTAGCACACTGCCGCCAGCACGGTTTTCTCAATCTCTTCCACCCAGAAATCCTCGCCCATACCGTGCTCGGCGAACGAGCCGATGAGCGTGAACACTTGGTCGGAGAAACCCCCGATGTTCAAGATGTCGCGGCGGTTTTGCGCTTGTGCGGTGGTGTAGGGCTGGATGTCCAAGCAGACGAGTTTGGCTTCGGGACAGCGTTGTTTCAGGATGTCCCATTCTTTCATCAGGCCGGTTTTGCCGCCCCATTGTTGTTCGCGGTCTGCCCAGCTTTCATTGTCGGACACGATGACGACCAAGTCCACATCGGCTTTTTCGCGGTTCAGCATGGCGAGCGGTGCGCTGCATGCCGTTCCGCCACCGCCGATACTGGCGAGTTTTTCGGCGTTGGTCATGATGCTGTCGCGCGGGTTGAGCTGCACGTTTACCGTGATTTGTTCAAACGGTATTACGCGGGCTTGCGGGTTGGTGCGCAACATGGCGGCGGACACGAGCGCGGCGATGTCGATGCAGCGGGTTTTGCTGGTCGCGCTGCCGCGATAGCCGGTGGCCGGGCTGTGCATGGAGCCGGAAACGTCCGGACAAACCACGACTTTGCCTCGGATTGCCGGTACGTTTTGTACGGCGGTTTCCATCGCGTCTTGCAGCGCTTCGCGGATTTCAAACGGCATCTGTTCGGATGTTGCCTGATACGCGGTCAGCAATTGGTAAGGCAGAACGCGGGCGCGGCGGATGGCGGCTTTGTCACGCAGTTTTTCTGTCACCATTTTGATGTTTTTGCTTTTTGCAAACACATCGTGGCGCAGGAATGTGTTCAGGTTTTGGCGAACCTGCTGCCATGAGCCGTTGCGGGCGATTTGCGCCCAGTCGCCGCTGTTCAATTCCAAGGCGGTGAGCATTTGGAAAGGAACGTCGGGCAATGCGCCTTGGCGGCTTTGTTTGTAGTCTTCAAAGGCGCGGGTGATGGGCGGCAATGCTTCGCGGTCGTAAGGTTTGCCGATAAGCCACGCAAACCAGGCTGCACGCCATGCTTCACGCGGTTTGGGGTGCACCATTTTGACCACGTCCGCCAGCGACGGAGCATTGCCGATAGCGGCGTTCAACAGTTGTTTTTCGGTGGCGGTCAAAAGCCAGGTCTGCATCAGTTTTTTCGGACGGTTGCCGAAGGACTTCCTACCGACTGCGCCGCTGCGGATGATTTGCGCGAAGTTGCGCAACATTTTACCGTTGTCCGCCACTTGGTCGAACACGCGGGCAAGCATGTTCACGTCTTTCTGCGCCGACACGGCAAGCAACAGCGCGGGCATGTCTTTCATGAAGCCTTTCTGACGCGCGTACACGGCGGTTTTGGCGATAAACTCGGCATCCAGGTTTTCCACCAATTCCAATACTTGCTCAAGCTGGTCTTGCGCATCGGCGTAGTAAGTGCTGTTCAGGCAGCCGGTGGCGGCAAGCTGGGCGAGCTGTTGTTTGGGTGTCAGCGTGTAGGCGATGCCGCCTGCTTCGTTGCGGGTGTTGGCGGCGGTCAAACGGGTTTTAACGGATTGGAACAAGGTGGTGTTAGCCATTTTTCATTTCCTTTCGTGTTGTTGGTTTTGGGTGGTCTGAACTGTTCAGACGGCCTCGAATGGGTGGCAGCGCAGCGGCTAATATTTGAAGGGATACGTTTTTTTAACGTGGAAGGTTAATGTAATCTCTTCAGGCATCCGCCTGCCGCCGTAAAAAGGGGGGTACGGCGGGCAGCTAGGTTTTTGGGAAACAGCCGATGCTCTACCGACTGAGCTACCCGCCGAAAGCGGGGCAGGATTCGAACCTGCGACACGCGGATTAACTGTAGTTTCCCAAGGCATCTGTCTGCCGTACCGGAAAAGGGGTGGGCGGCTAGGCTGTGGCAGGATTCCTGTTTCGTATTATTAGTACGACGATTGTTTATCCAATGTAATCCTGCCGGCATCCGCCCATAAAACTTGTAAATATTGGTTTTAACTTCATTGAAGCTGTACTTTCAGACGACCTTTCGCTTTCAATCATGCAGCGGATACATGCCTGCCGCACATAGGCTTTGCGGTCGTCTGAAAGACGCAGTACAAGCATGCTTCCATAGATGAACAGAAACTCTGCCTCTTTGCCCTGCGCCGTTCCTAGAATCTCGACTTGGCGGAAGGTGTGGCCGTCTGAAAGTGCGATGTCGTAACGGCAGCCTTCCTTTATCAAACTGCATTCCGCTTCGGGAAAAGCCTGTTTCCGCCAAGCTTGCTCGCGTTTACGGCTGCGGCTGTTTTGGAAGGACAGATAAATCATGGTCGAAAAAACGATGACGCTGATGATTTGCCAAGTGTTCATATCTATTCCTTAAAGTCGGCTCAGTTTCAGGTAGCTTTTTTTCGGAAAAGGATGTTCCATCCATCTTTCCAAATATTCTTTTTCTCCGATATTCAGATAAATATCTTCTAAAATCAGACGGATGTTTTCGGCCAATTCATACCGGGCTACTTTGCCGTGCCATAAGGTTTGTTGTGGACTGCAATTGAAATTAAAACTGAAAAAAAAGTCGTCCGAATAAATCAGCCTCACTTCGGCTTCGTTGCTTCGTTCGGCAGCAGATACCAGTAAGGCGAGTTCACCGGGTTCGTCTAAAAACAGGACTTTTGCCTCAGTAATGCTGCCGCCGCTTTGCAGGGCGAGTGCTAAATCACATAAATCTTTCAGCGAATCATGCAGATAGGAAACGGCTTGCTGATGGCTTTCTTCGCCATATTTCACGGTAACGCTTGCCCAGCCTGCATCGTGCAGTTGATAAGCGATATGGAATGGTTCGGTCATGGCTATGTCTCCTTCAGGCCGTCTGAAAATATTTAAAGGGGCGGCACGGCAAACAACGAGTTTTTTGGAAACGCCTCATCGCTCTAACCGACTGAGCTACCCGCCGAAAGCGGGGCAGGACTTGAACCTGCGACCAATGTAGTTTCCAAGGCATTTGTTTTTCCATGCCGCGAAAAAAGGTGGGCGGCTAGATTGGCAGGATTTCGCCGTTTCCGGCGGCGGGAATCGAACCCGCTGTTTCCAGACAATATAATCCTGCCGGCATCCGCCCGTAGGGGGCACTTCGGCAACTAGAAGTGGAGAAATTGTTACGCGCTCTATCCTCTGAGCTACTCTGCCATCGTTGGCGGCAGAGGCGGGATTCGAACCCGCGACCTCGAGCTTAGTAGGCTGTAATTCCTCCGGCATTTGCTAGGGTGCTTGGTGGCTATATTGCAATAGCTGTGCCAAATATGAGGAAAATGGCAAAAATTATTTTTAATTGATTGAAAATAAAGAAAAAATATTTTCAGGTAGCCTTTTGCTATGGAAGGAGTAGAATGCTAAAAAATATCTAAAAAGATAGAAAAATAGAAAATTGAATAGTAGAAAAAACGTCGCCATCAGCTTTCTCGGCACGGTATTGGACAGCGGTTTCGGTCAAGGGCGTTGGCAGAAGTGGCGGCCGAACATCGCCATGAATCAGCGCCAGGATTTTCATATTGACCGCATGGAGCTGTTTTATGCGGAGAAATACCGCGATCTGGCGGATCATGTAAAAGCCGATATTCAAGACGTATCGCCGCACACCGCCGTCAATCTCGTGCCGATGGAGCTGGAAAACCCGTGGGATTTTTCCGAGGTTTATACCAAGCTGCACGACTGGGCAGCAGGCTATGCGTTTGATACTGAAGAAGAAATCTATCTCACCCACATCACCACGGGTACGCACGTCGCGCAAATCTGTCTGTTTTTATTGGTGGAATCGCGCCAAATCCCCGGTGTGCTGTTGCAGACTGCGCCGCCGAAAAACCAAAAACGCAGCATGGCGGCCGGCGATGTCGGCCGCTATGAAATCATCGATTTGGATTTGGCGCGTTACGATGTGCTGGCCGAACGTCTCGCTGCCGTGCGCGATGATGCGGTGCGCTACCTGAAAAGCGGCATCTCCACCCAAAACGCCGCCTTCAACCGCATGATTGCCGAAATCGAACAAGTCGCGCTGCATTCCCCGTCGCCGATATTGCTCTCCGGCCCTACCGGCGCGGGCAAATCGATGCTGGCACGCAGAATTTTCGAATTGAAAAAAGCGCGCCATCTGATTAAAGGCGAGTTTGTTGATGTGAACTGCGCCACTTTGCGTGGCGACGGTGCGGCTTCCGCCTTGTTCGGCCACAAAAAAGGCGCGTTTACCGGCGCGGCGGAAAAGCGCGAAGGCTACCTGAAAACAGCCGACGGCGGCGTGCTGTTTTTGGACGAAATCGGCGAATTGGGCTTGGACGAACAGGCCATGTTGCTCAAAGCCATTGAAGAAAAACATTTTTATCCCGTCGGTAGCGACAAGGAAGTGCAAAGCAGCTTCCAGCTTATTGCCGGCACCAACCGCGACCTGCGGCGGGAAATCCGCGCCGGACGCTTCCGCGAAGACCTGTTCGCCCGCATCAATATTTGGAATTACCCGCTGCCCGCGCTCGCCGACCGCCGCGAAGACATCGAACCGAACATCGAACACCAGCTCGCGCTCGCCTCGCAGGAGCTCGGCCGCGCCACCCGTTTCAATAAAGAAGCCCTGTCCGCCTACCTTGCCTTCGCCCATTCAAGCGAAGCCCGATGGCGCGGCAATTTCCGCGACCTTGCCGCCAGCATCATGCGCCTGGCCACGCTTGCCCCGCAGGGCAGGATACAGACCGAATCGGTTGAAGCCGAAATAGGCCGTCTGAAATGGCTGTGGGCGGACGAAACGGATGCGGACGATGCGGAAAACCCTTTTGCAAACCGGTTTTCAGACGGCCTCCCCGCCAAAATCGATGCCGAAACCCTCGACCTGTTCGACCGCGTCCAACTGCAACACGTCATCGCCGAATGCCGCCGGCACCCCAATATGGCTGCCGCTGGCCGCGCCTTGTTTAACGTTTCGCGGCTGGAACGCGCCACCGCCAACGATAGCGACCGCCTGCGCAAATATCTGCAACGCTTCGGGCTGACTTGGGCGGATGTGTCGGGGTAAGTCGGCGGTGTCGGCTAGCAAGCGAAAAAGGCTACCTGAAAATTCTGCGGATGCAGTTTCAGGTAGCCTTTTTGTGTTGGCCGTTTCACGGCAATGCCTAAACCGTTTGCATGGTATGGGTGGAGCGGGTTGGGCATGGCTGCTCGGCGCAGGTTGGCGGGAGCAGCCGAAAATTAATACTGAGATTTTCAGGTAGCCCCAAGTGCTTACAGCAAGCCGGCCAGTTTGGGGTTGTTTTCCTTCGGCACCGGGCGCGGGTTGCCTTGGGCATCGATGGCCACATAAGTGAACATGGCTTCGGTTACCAGCTCGCGGGTTTCGGTAACGTGGTCGTTCATCAGGGTTTTCACCCACACTTCGAGTTTCAGTTGCAGCGAGGTGTTGCCCACGCGCACACAACGGCCGTAGCAGCACACCACGTTGCCGACTTTCACCGGCCGGATAAAGTTCATTTCTTGCGCACACACGGTGGCAATTCGGCCTTGGGCGATTTCGGCAGCCAAGATCCCGCCGCCCAAATCCATCTGCGACATAATCCAGCCGCCGAAGATGTCTTGGTTGGGGTTGGTGTCGCTGGGCATGGCTACGGTGCGCAGCAGGAGCTCGCCTTGCGGCTGGGTGTGTGTGGGCGTGTTGCGGTGTGGCATGGTCTAATCCTTGAGTGGGATGGGGAGGCGTATTTTACGCTGTTTTCGGTGGGCAGGAAGCGGGGCGATGCGGATGATGAAGCTGAGGAGGCTCTATAGCGTGGTTGATATTTTCAGGTAGCCTAAATAGCTTGAGGCTACCTGAAAATATTGGCTGAATGGAACGGAGTGAAAACAAGTTACCGGCTTAGACTCAGCTGCGGGTGGAGTATTCGTGTACGGCATCCACCAGCGCCTTTACGTTTTCCGGGTCGGTGTGCTGGCTGATGCCGTGGCCGAGGTTGAAGACATGGCCGCTGCCTTCGCCGTAGCTGTGCAAAATACGGCGCACTTCGGCGCGGACGGATTCGGGCGTGCCGAACAGGGCGGCGGGGTCGAAGTTGCCCTGTAGCGCCACTTGGCCGCCCACGCGCTGCCGTGCCTGGCCGAGGTTTACCGTCCAATCCAAGCCGAGCGCGTCGGCGCCGCTTTCGGCCATCAGTTCGAGCCATTGGCCGCCGCCTTTGGTAAACAGGATAATGGGCACGCGGCGGCCTTCGTGTTCGCGGGTAAGGCCGCTGATGATTTGGCGCATATAGGCCAGGCTGAATTCGGGGAAAGCGGCGTCGGAAAGCAGGCCGCCCCAGGTGTCGAAAATCTGCACGGCTTGGGCACCGGCGGCGATTTGTTCGTTCAGATAGGCGGTTACGGCTTGGGCGGTGATGTTGAGGATGTGGTGCAGCAGCTCGGGGCGGCGGTAGAGCAGGGTTTTGATTTGGCGGAATTCCTTGCTGCCGCCGCCTTCCACCATATAACAGGCGAGGGTGAAGGGGCTGCCGGCAAAGCCGATCAGCGGCACGCGGCCGTTCAGCGCGCGGCGGATGGAGGAAACGGCGTCGAATACATAGCGCAGTTTGGCCATATCGGGCACTTGCAGTGCGGCAATGTCGGCTTCGTTTTGCAGTGGGCGGGCAAACTTGGGGCCTTCGCCTTCGGCAAAATAGAGGCCCAAGCCCATGGCATCGGGCACGGTGAGGATGTCGGAGAAGAGGATGGCGGCGTCAAGGCCGAAGCGGTCGATGGGCTGGAGGGTTACTTCGGTGGCCAGCTCAGTGTTTTTGCATAAATCCAAAAAGCCGCCGGCACGGGCACGTACGGCGCGGTATTCGGGCAGATAACGCCCGGCTTGGCGCATGAGCCATACCGGGGTGTGGGAAACAGGCTGTTTGGCGAGGGCGCGCAGGAAGGTGTCGTTTTGCAGGGTGGTCATGGTAGGGTTTGTGTGGTGTGGATGAAAGGCGAATCATAGCACAGGCAGGGCGGGGAATTGGGGCTACCTGAAAGTGTGGTTCCAATGAATTGAAACATCGTGCCGCATAGTTTCTATGCAGCTAAAACTTTCAGGTAGCCTCTTGTTAAAACTGCTTTTCCAATTCCACAAACACTTGCCGGCTTTTGCGTTCTGCCCACACATGGCTGCTGCGGGTGTGTTGCCAGGAGAAATTCAGCTTCGGGGTGAGGCCGAGGATGGTCCAGTTTCTGTGCCACAGCGAAGCGGAGTATTGGATTTCGTGGTCGCGGCGTTGTTCGTGCGGGAAGCCTTGTGGCGTGATGTTTAGCGCGGTGCCGCGGAAACGCCGTTCGGCGAAGGATACGTTGAGCCGGGTGGAGAGGCCGCCCAGTGCGTCCCAATCATGAATCCAACCGGCGCCGATGCCGTGGCGGCGGTAGGCGGCATTGTTCGGCTTGCCGCTCAGGGTGGATTGTTCCGGCAGCATCTGGTTGAAATTCAGCCCGGCATACAGCGTGTTGCGCGCTGTGGCACGCCAGGCTAGGGAAATACTTTCGCCCAAATACCAGCCGTTATACATTTCTGCTTTGGTATCCATCCGATAGTGTTGGCGGTAGGCATCCAGTGCGGTGTGCAGCTGCCAACGCGGGGTGAGCAGGCGGCTGTATTCCGTGCGTAGCCCGGGGGCATGCGTCCACATGTGCATTTTCAGCGTGTGGTTGTTTTGCGGTTTGCGGCCATCCCAGTTGTCGGTACCGCTGAGCTGGAATTGGTAAAACGGCATCACTAACAGCCGCTGCCGCGCATCCTGCCAGAGCCAGCCCGCACCCAAACGGCCGTAGGCGCTGTCGTAGGCCGATTTGTTGCTCCAATAATAATTGGTGCCGCTCACATCCAGTTGCACGTGCAAGTTATGATGCCCGACCAGCGGCTGGTTTTTCGCCACACCCAGGCTGTAAGCCACGCCCACAGCATCTTCTGCGCGTTCGCGGCTGCAACCGAACGGGCTGCAATGCGGCGGCGGTACGTTGTTCACATTGTTATCAAACGAGGGCGAAAGCCCGCCGCTCCACTGCCATTGCTGCTGTTTGGCAATATGGTTCAGATAATGCTGCACATTATTCTGCACTTCCGCCGGCACCTCCGGCTCGCTCCGCACAGTTTCAAACAGCTGTGCCGATTCGCGCCATTGCTTATCTTCTGCCAGCATTGCCGCTAAATCCAGGCGGATGCGCACATCCTGCGGCTCTTCTGCCGCCAATTCCCGATAAATTTGCACTGCGCGCGCATAGTCGCCCGCATATCTAGCCTGCATGCCTTGCGCACGCCGCAGCAATACCATGTCTGGTTGCGGCGTTTGCGCATACAGTGAAGTCAAATCCGCCAACAATTCCGACTGCGGCGGGCCGTTTAACACCTGCAACAGCATCCGCGCCAATAATTGCGGCCGTGCCAGCAAATCCTGCTGTGTAAGCACCGGCGCGGCCTGCTGCCCATCTTTGGCTGCAGGCGTTTGCTCATTGTTTTCCAACTGCCGCAGCCACTGCTGCTGCCCCGTTTGCAAAAAACGCTTCTGATCCTGTTCCGGTGTTGTATTGCCCCAACTGTGTTGCGCTGTACACAACGTAAAAATAATCAGAAGCGCACTCGTTTTCATCTGCATATGATAAATAATTGTTTGAAAATAATGAAATATAATAGATAAGGTTTCGTTAAGTTTAGATATTTCGTGCAAATAAAGCGGTTTTCTTATTTATAAAAATGAGATATATTACCATTCTTTTTAACGAAGGCAGGATTTAAGTAAGCATGAAACACCTGATTTTATCTTTGTCTGTGGCTGCTGCGTTGGCAGGATGTGCCGGCAGTGGCGGGGTAACCATTCCAGACGGTACCGCTCCCGTACCGCCGCTGACTCCGGCCGACTCCAGCAAAATCCTTGGCCCGGCCAGCACAGGCGAAACGCCCACCACCTTCCAAACCGGTAACGGGCAGCTGCGTTATGTGTCGTGGTATGTGGAGTATTGGGGTAGTCCGTCGTCTGAAAACAAATTCATCTATCAGGCGCCAAACGGTAAAAGTTATGCCTTTGATGGGTTCACTAATCCGCCAAGATTCTCCAGCCGTTTTACGCCCGATAAAAACCAACCCACCAAGATGGAGCCGCAAACCTCAAGCGATGGTAACAAGCTGCTGGTGTGCTGTGAAAACGGTGATGCTAATTTCCCCGCAGGCTACCTGCAGTCTCTGCGTTATGGCGCATGGATTGGTGCCGACGGGCAAACCGATCTATTCGCGGGCGGCATATTGGCCAACACGGCGGACATGCAGAAGCGCAATGGCGCCACCGCACCCACCGGCAAAGCTACCTACGAAGTTTGGGCCTTCCGCGTGAAAGACGGTTCGGTTGTGGCCTCTTCCTATAACACTGATACCAACCCTGCCAAACGGGTTAATTCTTTGCTAACCGTTAATTTCAACACCGGAAAAGTGGGCGGCACGATTAAAGGCAATGCCGATTTTGGTGCGGACATCGATTTCAACGATGTTACTGTAAACGGTAATACCTTCAGCGGCACGGCCTCTTCCGGCGGGGTGAGCGGCCAAGTGAATGGTGGCTTCTACGGTAAGAGCGGCTGGTACGACCCGGCCGGTACGGAAATCGGCGGCAAGGTTACTTTCAACGGCAACCGCAGCCTCGACAGCGTATTTGGCGGTTCAGCCACCGATACTCGACGTGACCCCAATAGCACCGCCACAGATTTAACTCCCGTTAATCCCTAATCCTATTTTCAGGTAGCCTTTATTTCATTTTCAATTCGCTAACAGAATCATGAAAACACATATCCATCAACACCGGCCAAGCATTTTGTTCTTGGCTCTGTGCAGCATCTTCTCTGCTCCGATTTGGGCAGCGGGCGAAACGGACGATGCCGGTTCCGCCCAATTGGAAACCATCGAAATCCAAGGTCGCAGGCATGCGCCGCGCCAGCTTGGCCGCGAACGCATCCGCCGCGAGCAGCTGGATAAAGAAATGGTGCAGGACATCCGCGATATGGTGCGCTACGATCCAGGGATCAGTGTGGCCGAAGGCGGCCGTGCCGGCTCCAATGGTTTCAGTATCCGCGGCGTGGATAAAGATCGCGTAGCCATCGTAGTGGACGGCCTCGACCAAGGTGAAAGCCGCTCTTCTTCTGCTTTCCAAGAACTGTTTGGGGCATATGGCAACTTCAACACCAACCGCAACGCTGCCGAATTGGAGCACATGAGCGAGGTAACCATCAGCAAAGGCGCTGATTCTATCACCGCCGGCAGCGGCGCATTGGGCGGCGCAGTGATTTACCGCACCAAATCGCCGCGCGATTATGTGGATGAAGATAAGCCATACCATGTCGGCATGAAAACCGGCTACCTGAGCCGCTCCGAACAATGGTTGGCCAGCATTACCGCTGCCGGTCGGCTAGGCGGGTTTGATGCCTTGGTGGTGGGCACTGTGCGTAACGGGCACGAAACCAAAAACCATAAAGAAGGCCAAAACGTCAATCTGCGCTTCAATAACAACTACCAATTTGGTAATACAACATATAGCGGCGTGGCACGCGGCACCCCCGACCCGCAAAACACTGAAGATCATGCCGACCTGTTCCGCCTCGGCTATCACTTCAACGACAGCAACTATCTGAGCGGTATTTACGAAACCTCCAGACAGGATCGGGAAACGGATGAGTTCTCTAATCTGTTTGGTGCTTATGACAGCACCAGCTACCGCTACCGCCAAGACGTGGCCTACCGCCGCCGCGTTGGCTTGGAATACGAAAACCTGCTGGAATGGGGGCCGTGGAACAAGCTGACAGTGAGCCTCGACAGACAGAAAATCCGCATGACCACCCTGACTTGGGATATTCCCAAGCAAGATTACATTCAACGAATGGGGCGGAATGCCGAAAACTATTTCATCCGCCGCAGCCTGAATTACGATACCGACCAATTCAAAGTGGCTGCCGAAAAACATTTCGATTTCGGCAAAAGCCTGACGTGGGATATGGCCTACGGCGTGGGCGGATCGCGCAAGCGCAACACTAATAGCAATACCAGTTATTGGACATACGTTTTCTATCCCGACCGCCTGGCTTCCGACCGTGATGAAAAAGAATTCTTGGTCAGCACTCAATCCAATAACACGAATCTTTATTGGAACAACACCCTGCGCTTCAGCGACCGCTTTAAGCTGAACCTCGGCGTGCGTTACGACCGCACCAAAATGCACACCCTGGATACGGAAAGTTTTAATCCCGACGTGAAAGGCCAGCTTGAAGCCAAAGGCCTGTGGAACCAACAGGCACGCTTCAGTTCGCCCAGCTATGTGGCCGCATTGGATTGGAACATCAGCCCGTCGGTCACCCTGCAAGGCAAGTACAGCACCGGCTTCCGCGCGCCGACCACCGATGAAATGTGGTTCTATTTCCCCAACACCCTGTTTTATGTCGAACCCAATCCGAACCTGAAGGCCGAACGTTCCAAAAACGTTGAGCTGGGCATCGATGTGCACGGCAATTGGGGACATGTACGCCTTTCCGGCTACCGCACCCGCTACACCGATTTCATTGATTTCGTGAACCGCGGCTACAAAGAGGTGAGGACCTGGGACTACACCACCAGAACTTTGAGCAACCGCGAATACGCCGACGTTTACCAAAACGTGAACCGTTCTCAAGCCGAAATCAAAGGCTTGGAACTGAAAGCACGCTGGAATCTCGATAGCATCGGCTTGCCCGCCGGCATGTACACTACCTTGGCCGCGAACTACACCAAAGGCGAAGCCGACGGCAATATTCCGATTAACGCCATCCAGCCGTTTAACGGCGTGATCGGTATCGGTTACCAGCAGCCGGATAACCGTTGGGGCGTGGATTTGAACGTTAGCTATTTTGCGCGCAAAAAACCGGAAGACACTGTCGCCTCCTACGACAATACGGGCAGGGTTTTCCCTTATGCACGCCACAGCAGCAATATCTGGTTGGTAGATTTAACCGCCCGCTACCAGTTTAGGAAACATGTAACGATTAGCGCGGGCATTTACAACCTGTTCAACCGTCATTACTACACTTGGGAAACCCTGCGCAGCATTCGCGAATTCGGCACAGTAAACCGTGTGGATAACTGTACCGACCGAAGCGGCGTTGCCCACCATGATGGCTGCGCCCATGCCGGCCTTGAGCGTTTCAGCGCACCCGGCCGCAATTTCGGCCTTATTATCGAAGCCAAGTTTTAAACCTTGGCAGTAAGGAAACTGTTTCAACTACGTTGAAGCTTATGTTTCAGGTAGCCTCTGCATTTCTTTGGAGGCTACCTGAAATTGATGTTAGCAACACACCTAAACAAGGAAAACAAACCATGCAAGATATCCCGTTCAATCAATATCTGAAAGAAAACTGCCGCACCACCCACGACAGCGTGGACGAGCTGGTGATGTCGGTTAAACCTTTTGACAACACCGAAAACTACATCCGCTTCCTACAGCTGCAAGCCGTGTTCCACAAAATTGTGGACGACATCTACAAAAACCCGCAGCTCAACGAAAAAATCACCGGCCTGGCCGAGCTTGCCCGCTACGATGACGTCATCCTCGACCTGCAAGATCTGAACGCTGCCGAAAAAGCCGTTTCCCTGCCTATTCCCAAACCGGAAGGCGCAGAAGCATTGGGCTGGCTCTATTGCGCCGAAGGCTCCAACGTGGGTGCCGCCTTCTTGTTTAAAGATGCGCAAAACAACCTTGGCTACAACGCCGAACACGGTGCCCGCCACCTCGGCCCGCACGCCGACGGCCGGGGCAAACACTGGCGCCGTTTTGCCGAGCAGCTGAACAATCTGGACATTTCCGATAGCGAACGCAAACAAGCCCTGCAAGGCGCACTCACCGCTTTTGCCTTCTACAAAAAACTGCTGCGCGAAATCTTCGAATTGCCCGAAGCCGCGTAAGGCTTGATAGCCGTTTTCGGCACAACAAAAGGCTACCTGAAAGTTTCAGGTAGCCTTTTGTTGTGTTCCCCCTTATGCGGAAGCCTGCAAAATCTTGCCGATGATTTCGCTGCTGTCTTTGGAGAGGGCGGGGTTTGCGGCGAGTTTTTGCAGCTCGGCGCGCATCAGGCTGCGGCGCTGTGGTTCGAGCTGGGCGCAGATGTTGAAGGCTTGGGCGAGGCGGGCGGCGATTTGGGGGTTGAAGCGGTCGATGCGCCAGATTTGCCCGGCGAGGAAGGCGTAGCCGCTGCCGTCTGCGGCGTGGAAGTGCGGCACGTTGCGGCTGAAGCTGCCGAGCAGGGCGCGGGCTTTGTTGGGGTTTTCCAGGCTGAAGGCGGGGTGTTCGAGCGTGGCGGCCACTTGCGCGGGGGTATCGGCGCGGTGGCTGGCGGCAACCAGGCTGAAGTATTTGCACATCACGAGGTCGTCGCTGTGGAATTTGGCGGCGAATTGTTCGAGCAGGCGGTTGCGCTCGGGGCGCTCGTTGTGGTTGATGGCGCTGAGGATGCCCCATTCGTGGGTCATATTGTGTGCCATTTGGCTGTAGTTGGCGGCCACTTGTTCGATGTGCCCGGGGCGGGCGCGCAGGATGAAGGCGCGGCAGGCGTTGCGCAGGGCGCGCCAACCGGCTTGCTGCGGGTGGTATTCGTAGGGCTCGGCGAGGCTGGATTGTTCTTCTTCCATGTGGCGGGCTTCGGTATTGAGTGCGGCGAATTGGTCGGCGAAGTGTGCGGCAATCAAATCGAGCAGGGCTTCGCGGGCACGGTGGACGATGAGCGGATCGATGTTTTGGCGGCCGGCCCAGAGTTCGGCTTCGTTGGGAATGGCGAGCAGGGCGGCTTGGAAGGCGGCGCTGATGTCGGCACGCAAAACGTAGTCGATGGCTTGCAGCAGGGCGTGGTGCTCGGGCAGGGGGCTACCTGAAAACAGGGCGGCTTCGTTGGCGGCGATGGCGCGGCGGTAGAGTGTTTGCGCGGCTTCCCAGCGGGCGAAGGGGTCGCTGTCGCAGGCGAGCAGCACGGAGAGTTCGTGCTCGCTGTAGGCGTAGTGCAGGTTTACTGGGGCGGAGAAACCGCGCAGCAGGGAGGGGACGACTTGCCGATAGTCGCCTTCAAATTGCAGGGCAACGCTTTCTTCGGCCTGGCGCAAGGTGAGCACGGCTTCGGTTTGCTCCTGTACGCTTTCAGGTAGCCTGAAGGGGATGGGCTGGCCGAAGGTGTCTTCGTCGGCGCTGAACAGGGCGATTTTGAGCGGAATCATCATCGGCTGTTTGACGGCCATATCGGGAGTGGGCGGTATGCTTTGGTGGATGTTCAGCACAAAGCGGTTGTCGGCTTGCAGGCTACCTGAAACCTCCAGTACCGGCGTGCCGGCCTGGCTGTACCACAGGGCGAATTGCTCGAAATCGAAGCCGTTGGCATCGGCCATGGCGGCGCGGAAGTCGTCGCAGGTAACGGCTTGGCCGTCGTGGCGCTGGAAATAAAGCTTCATGCCTTTTTGGAAGCCCTCTTCGCCGAGGAAGGTGTGATACATGCGCACCACTTCGGCACCTTTTTCATACACGGTGAGGGTGTAGAAATTGTTCATTTCCACATAGCTGGCGGGGCGCACGGGATGGGCGGTGGGGCCGGCATCTTCGGGGAATTGGTGGGCGCGCAGGAAGGATACGTTTTCAATCCGGCGGACTTCGCGGCTGGCGTGGTCGGCGGAGAATTCTTGGTCGCGGAATACGGTGAGGCCTTCTTTGAGCGAGAGCTGAAACCAGTCGCGGCAGGTAACGCGGTTGCCGGTCCAGTTGTGGAAGTATTCGTGGGCGATGACGCCTTCCACGCGCTCGAAATCGGCATCGGTGGCGGTGTGGCTGTCGGCCAGCACGCAGGCGGTGTTGAAAATGTTCAGGCCTTTGTTTTCCATCGCGCCCATGTTGAAGTCGCCCACGGCCACCACCATGAAAATATCCAAATCGTATTCGAGGCCGAAACGGGTTTCGTCCCAACGCATGGCGTGTTTGAGCGATTCGATGCCGAAGCGCACTTTACCGGCATCTTCGGCACGGGTGAAGAATTCGAGCGCCACTTGGCGGCCGCTTCGGGTGGTGAAGCTGTCGCGGGTGCACACCAAATCGCCGGCCACGAGGGCAAACAGGTAGCTGGGTTTGGCGAAGGGGTCGTGCCATTCGGCCCAGTGGCGGTTGTCGGGCAGCGTGCCGTGGCCGGTGCGGTTGCCGTTGGAAAGCAGCACGGGGAAGCGGGTGCGGTCGGCGCTGATGCGGGTGGTGTAGATGCCCATCACGTCGGGGCGGTCGGGGTGGTAGGTGATTTTGCGGAAGCCTTCCGGTTCGCATTGGGTGTAGAGGTTGCCGCCGCTCGCGTAGAGCCCCATCAGGGATTTGTTGTGGTGCGGATAAAGGCGGGTGGCTACGCTTAGCTTGAAGGGCCGGGCGGGAACATTCGGGATGGATAGGGTGTTGTTTTCTAAAGTGTAGGCGCTTTCAGGTAGCCTTTGGCCGTTGAGCTCGAGGGAAACCAGCTCGGCCGAGCCTTGCAGCACCAATGTGCCGCCGGCATCGGGCTGAGGTTGGATGGAAAGTTCGGCGGTAACGGCGGTATGGTCGTCATACACATCGAAATTCAGGCGGATGTGCGGCACCAGATATTCGGGGGCGCGGTAGTCTTTGAGGTAGTGTGCGGTTTGCTGGGGCATGGCGGGCGGCCTTATGGAGGAATGGAAAGCGGGTATTTTAGCGCAAAACGGGGCCGGGTTTTAGCTTCACAGAAACTCAGCTCCGGCTGCGCCGAAACATCGTTTTAGCTTCGCAGAAACTCAGCTTCGGCTACGCCGAAACATCGTTTTCAGGTAGCCTGATGCGGCGAAGATCTCGGGCTGCTGAAAGAGGAGGAAACAATATAAAGGCTACCTGAAAGTCAGCCATGACTGTTTTCAGGTAGCCTTTAATGCTGTTTCAGGGCAAGTTAAATCAATCTAAATTGCCCAATACGATGCGCAGGATACGGCGGATCGGTTCAGCCGCGCCCCAGAGCAGTTGGTCGCCCACGGTGAATGCGCTGATGTATTCGCCGCCCATGGCGAGCTTGCGGATGCGGCCTACGGGCACGGTGAGTGTGCCGGTAACGGCGGCGGGAGTGAGCTCGTGCATACTGGCTTCTTTGGTGTTGGGCACGACTTTCACCCAATCGTTGGCGCTGGCGAGCAGGCTCTCGATTTCGGAGACGGGCAGATCCTGTTTCAGCTTCAGGGTGATGGCCTGGCTGTGGCAGCGCATGGCGCCGATGCGTACGCACAGGCCTTCCACGATGGTGGGGCGGCTACCGCCGAGGATTTTGTTGGTTTCAACGTCGCCTTTCCATTCTTCTTTGGATTGGCCGTTGCCCAAGTCTACGTCGATCCACGGAATCAGACTGCCGGCCAGCGGCACGCCGAAGTTGGCTTTGGGGTAGTCGGGCGAGCGCAGGAAGTCGGATACTTTGCGGTCGATATCGAGGATGGCGCTGGCGGGGTCGGCCAGTTCGGCGGCCACTTTGCTGTGGATGGCACCCATGCCGCTGATGAGTTCGCGCATATTTTTTGCGCCCGCGCCGGAGGCGGCTTGGTAGGTCATGCTGGAAGCCCATTCCACCAGGCCGTTTTGGAACAAACCACCCAGGGCCATCAGCATCAGGGAAACGGTGCAGTTGCCGCCGATGTAGTTTTTCACGCCGTTTTTCAGGGCGGCATCGATTACGTTGCGGTTTACCGGGTCGAGTACGATTACGGCATCGTCATTCATGCGCAGGGCGGAGGCGGCATCGATCCAGTAGCCGTTCCAGCCGGATTCGCGCAGTTGGGGATACACGGATTTGGTGTAGTCGCCGCCTTGGCAGGTAACGATGATGTCCATTTTGGCCAGTTCGGCGGGATTGTTGGCATCAAGCAGGGTTTTGGCGGCCTGGCCGAAATCGGGAGCATTGCCGCCTACGTTGGAGGTGGTGAAGAAATAGGCTTCTGGGATGTGGGCGAAATCGTTTTCTTCGCGCATACGCTGCATCAAAACCGAGCCGACCATACCGCGCCAGCCGACAAATCCTACTTTTTGCATAACTGCTCCTTGATTGGTAAAGAAGTGTGAATGAAATGAGACCGCCTTTTTAACCTTGCGGCACGGAAAAGTAAAGGGGGGAACGGCAGAATTATGTTTTCAGGTAGCCCCTTAGGATTTGGCGGCTGTAGTTTGGCGGATAAACCCGCTATAATGCGCTTTGTTATTTTGTGTCTGCCCGGGCTG
This sequence comes from Eikenella sp. HMSC061C02, assembly GCF_001809035.1. Taxonomy (NCBI): domain Bacteria; kingdom Pseudomonadati; phylum Pseudomonadota; class Betaproteobacteria; order Neisseriales; family Neisseriaceae; genus Eikenella; species Eikenella sp. HMSC061C02. The sequence continues at coordinate 58,326 of NZ_KV795535.1, read as the reverse complement.
TTTGGCGCGGGGTTTTTTGGAATTCATGAAAGGTGTAAACATGAGCTTGAAGATTGCCATCAATGGCTATGGCCGCATCGGCCGCCAGGTGGTGCGCGCGATTTACGAATACGGCCTGCGCGACCAATTTGAAGTCGTCGCCATCAATACTGGCAGCGATTTGCCAATCAACGCCCATCTTACCAAATTCGACACCGTGCATGGCCGCTTTGCCGCCGAGGTGTCGCACGATGAAACCCATCTGATTGTGAATGGCGACAAAATCCGCTTCCTGTCTCAGCGCGATCCGTCCCAGCTGCCGTGGAAAGAATTGGGCGTGGACTTGGTGATGGAATGCACCGGCAAATTCACCAGCAAAGAGAAAAGCTCGGCACACCTTCAGGCTGGCGCGAAAAAAGTGCTGATTTCCGCACCCGGCGGCGATGATGTGGATGCTACCGTTGTATACGGTGTGAACCACCAAGTGCTCACCCCTGAGATGACTGTTGTGTCCAACGCTTCCTGCACCACCAACTGTCTGGCACCTGTAGCCAAAGTGCTGGCTGAGGGCGTGGGCATCGCTAAAGGCCTGATGACCACCATCCACGCCTTTACGAATGACCAAGTGCTGACCGATGTGGGCCACAAAGACCTGCGCCGTGCCCGCAGCGCGGTGGAAAACATGATTCCTACCAAAACCGGTGCTGCCAAAGCGGTAGGTTTGGTGTTGCCTGAGCTCAAAGGCAAGCTGGATGGCTTCGCCGTGCGCGTGCCCACCATCAACGTTTCTCTGGTGGATTTAACTTTTGAAGCCGGCCGCGATACCAGCGTGGAAGAAATCAACACATTGCTAAAAGTCGCCAGCGAAGGCTATCTGAAAGGCGTGCTGGGCTACAACATCATGCCGCTGGTGTCTTCCGATTTCAACCACACCACCCAGGCTTCCGTGTTCGACAGCACGCTGACCAAGGTTTCCAACGGCAATATGGTGAAAGTATTGTCTTGGTATGACAACGAATGGGGCTTCTCCTGCCAGATGCTGAACACCGCCCGCGCGATGTTCGGGATGCCGGTGCGCCCGTTTGAATAAGGCTGCTGCGTGATAGAAAAGGCTACCTGAAAAGTTTCAGGTAGCCTTT
>NZ_KV795535.1:24449-57108 GCF_001809035.1 Eikenella sp. HMSC061C02 | reverse complement strand
AAAGGCTACCTGAAAAGTTTCAGGTAGCCTTTTGTGTGGTGTGTGGCTGGTGTTGCCATGCCGGCATTTGGCTTGCTTCTTTATGTTGAAGGTAGCCACAAAATTTCAGGCTACCTGAAAATATGGCTGCATATTAAAAAGGCTATCTGAAATTTTTCAGGTAGCCTTTGCTCTTATCCCAACCGGCCTCAGGAAACCTGCTGCCGATACCATTCGATAAATGCCGCCGGCTCGGTAAAGCCGATCAGCGGGCTGCTGCGGCGGCCGTCGGGATGGATAACGAAGATACCGGGCGGGCCGGGCAGGCCGTATTCCTGCAACAGCGCGCGCTGCTCGGGCGTGTTGTCGGTGAGGTCGATTTTGAATACGCGATCAGGTGGTACGGCGGCCTGCACTTCGGGGCGGCTGAAGGTTTTGTGTTCCATCTCCTTGCAGCTGGCGCACCAGTCGGCATAAAAATCCAGCACCACCGGCTTGCCGCTGGCCAAGGCCTGTTGCATGGCGCTGTTGAGTTGCTGCGGCGCGGTGAATACCCGGTGCGCGGTTTGCTGCGGCGGGAACACGGTGAGCGCCTGGTGCAGGAAGGTGGGCTGCATGCGCACGCTCTGTACGGCGAAAAACACGCCCACGGTGAGTAGGAGGCTGCCCAGCCCCATAGCCAACGGCTTGATTTGGCGGTTGCGCAGGTGTTTGCCCAACAGCAGGCCGCCGGGGATAACCAACAGCAGGGAATAAAGTGCCACGGTCAGGCCATAGGGCAGGAAGGGGGCGGCCAGATACACGGCCACGGCCAGCAGGATGATGCCGAAGGCATGTTTGATGCCGTTCATCCACGCGCCGGCCTTAGGCAGGATGTGCCCGCCGAACGTGCCCACCAGAACCAGCGGCACGCCGGTGCCCAGCGCCATGCTGTATAAGGCCAGGCCGCCCAGTGCGGCATCGCCGGTTTGGCCGATATAGCCCAAGGCCACGGCCAGGGGCGGCGCCACACAGGGGCCGACAATCAGCGCCGAGAGCATGCCCATCACAAACACGGAAGCCATCTTGCCGCCGGACAGCTTGCTGCTCTGTTGTTGGAAGTAGCTTTGAATGAAGGAGGGCAGTTGGATGGTGAACACGTCGAACATGCCCAGCGCCAGCACCACAATCAGCGCGGCGGCAGAAAGCACCACCCACGGCTGTTGCAGCCACACGGTGAGTAGCGAGCCAGTGAGCCCGGCCAGCACGCCCACGGCAGCATAAGTGAGCGCCAGCCCCTGCACATAAACCGAAGACAAAATCAGTCCGCGGCGTTTGCCGGCATTGGCACGGTCTCCCACGATGATGCCCGACACAATGGGCAGTAGGGGATACATGCAGGCGGTAAAACTCAAGCCAATGCCGAAACTAAAAAAAGCCAGCAGGTTTGCCCCCAATGTGTCGCGCGACAAGCTAAACGGGCTTTTGCGCGGCTGCGGCACGGGGCTGGCAGCGGGCGCGCCGTCTTGCGGCGCGGTGAAGCGGTTGCTGCCGCCGGCGGGCGGTGCGGCTGTGTCGCCATACACGCCCGCGCCTTTGATTTCCAGCGTTTTGGTTACCGGCGGATAGCACACGCCCGCATCCGCGCAGCCTTGGTAGGTGAGCGTGAGGCGGTAGGCGGCGGGTGCGGCAGATTGGAAGGGCAGTTTCACCACGGCTTGGTGGTAGTGCACGGTTTGCTTGCCGAAAAATTCGTCTTCCTTTTCCTTGCCCTGCGAAAACTCAGCCGTGCCCAGCAGGCCGGATGGTTCGGTTTCTACGCGGATTTTTTCTTGATAGAGATAATAGCCGTCGGCAATTTGAAACTGCACGGCCACATCCTGCTCGCCCGCCGCCACCGTGGGGCGGAACGCCTGCTCCGCCGGCAGCAGCTGGCCGGCATCGATTGCATGCGCCGCCATGCCGGAGCACAACAGCACGGACAGGATGAAAGATTGAATCAATTTTTTAAACATAAAGGCTACCTGAAAGCGTTAGCTTCAACGAAGTTGAAACAAGGGCACAAAAATGTGCGCGGATTATAAGGAAATAGTAACTTGCCCGCCATGGGCTTAATTTAACAAAGCGATTGATGAAATTAACTTTGCCGCCACAGGCTTGCTTATATAGACGAGCGGCGCATGCCGTTTCTGACAGCCGCGGCAAAATAATTATGCCCGCCGCCGCCTTTTCGCTTGAAAATCGGCCGCTCCGCCCCATTTGGCAGGGCAAAAGCTCTCTTTCAAAGGAATTTTCATGTCTCATCATCAACATCACCAACACCAAAACCCCGAAACTAAACTCCCGCAGCAGGAAGCCCAGGCCGAAGCGGTTGAGCCGCAGACCAATGCTGAAGCTGCTGCCGAGCCTACGCCGGAGCAGCTGGCACAGCGCGTGGCCGAACTGGAAGCCGAGCTGGCCGACATCAACAAATACCATCAGGCCGAGCTGCAAAACCTAGGCCGCCGCCATCAGGAAGAAATCCAGGCCGCCCACAAATTCGCCGCCAAGAAATTTGCCGAAGAGCTGTTGAAAGTAAAAGACTATTTGGAAATGGCGCTGCTCGACCAAAGCGGCAATTTCGATGCGCTGAAAATGGGCGTGGAGATGACCCTCACCGAGCTCAAGCGTGCCTTCGAGCAGGCTCAAATCAAAGAAATCCTGCCCCAGCCCGGCGACAAGCTCGACCCGCACCGCCACCAGGCCTTCCAAACCGTGGAAAGCGAGCAAGAGCCGAACACCATCGTGAACGTGATGCAGAAGGGCTATACCCTGCACGACCGCGTGCTGCGCCCCGCCACGGTGTCCGTTGCCAAGGCGCCGGAGGCGAAATAGCTTTCGGACTGTAAACGGATTTTCAGGTAGCCTGCTATATCGAATGCAGGCTACCTGAAAATTTTGGTGCATAGTTCAATAAAAAGGCTACCTGAAAACGCCACGCAGCGAAGTTTCTGCGAAGCTAAAGTTTCAGGTAGCCTTTGTTGTATCCATTTTTAGCTAGCGCGGCCCATCGGCCGTTTTGCCGAAACGCCGGATGCCGTTTTCGCACACCCAGTCGTCCAGCTGCATATCGTGCTCTTCGGCGGGCAGGATGTCGGTTTCCTGGCAGGCGAAACCGGCGCCGATTTTGCGCGGACAGAGGCGGTGGCGGGTGGCAGCGAGGGTAACGTCGTAGAAGCCGCCGCCTTGGCCGAGGCGGTAGCCGCGCCGGTCGATACCGACTAGGGGGATGATGATGCTATGCAGGTTGTGGATGCGGATTTTGCGGCCGGCAAATTGGGGAATGTTCAGCTTGCCTTGGCGGCGGCGTTCGGGGCGGCCTTGTTGCGGGAAGGGCGTAAACCACAGGCGTTGGCGGCGTGGTTCGATGTAGGGTAGGTAGAGCTCGGTGCCGCGTTGGCGGGCGGCGGCGGCGAGACTGTCGAGCCGCAGCTCGCTGCCGATGGGCCAATAGATGGCCAGCCGTTTGCCGCGTTTCAGGTAGCCTTTGAGCAGGTTGTTGATGCGCTTCTCGGCACGTTGACGTGCGGCAGGCGTAAGGCTTTGCCGTTGGCGTCGGAAGTGGCGGCGGAGGTCGATTTTACTTGGCATGGCAGGCTCAGTGGTTTAGGTGAGGCCTTTTTTCAGGCGGGTCCAGCTTTCGGGGTCTTCCTGCCATTCTACGCTTTCGCCACGCAGTATGGCCTGCATCATTTGGGCGGTTTCGGTGTCGATTTCGCGGGCGGCTTGGAGCAGGGGCTCGTTGGCGAACACGGGCAGGTCGGGGGTGTATTTCTCGGCCATTTTGTCCATCTGGTAGCGGTCGCGGGCGGCGTAGAACTCGCTGAGCTCTTGGGCTTTTTCGGAGTTGATGCCGAGTTTTTCCAGCGCGAGGCGGCCGCTGCGGATGGCGGCGTCTACGGTTTCGCGGATGATGTAGTTGGCGCCGGCATGGTGCAGGTGGTAGGCGTGGATGCGGTCGTGGGCGCGGGCAATGATGGGCAGGTTGGGGTAGTGGCGGTGGACGAATTCCACGATTGAGGTGGCATGCTCGAGGTTGCTGATACAGATAATGAGCAGCTTGGCGTGTGCCAGGCCGATGGAATTGAGCAGCTCGGGGCGGGTGGCGTCGCCGTAGTAGGTTTTGCTGCCGTATTTGGTGAGGCCTTCCACGGTGTCGGCCTGGTAGTCGATCACGGTAGTGTGGAAGCCGCAGGCGGTGAGCATGCTGTTGATTTGCTGGCCGAAACGGCCGTGGCCGAGCAGGATGACGGGGTTTTCCTCTTCAATCACGTCGTGCGGGCGCTCTTGGTTTTCTTCCACGATGCCGCGTGGGGCGATCACTTTGTCGTAGAAGATGAACAGGAGCGGGGTGAGTAGCATGGAGAGGGCAACCACCAATGAGATGCGGTCGGCCATGGCGCGCGGCAGCACATGGCTCTGGCGGGCGATGGTAAGCAGCACAAAGCCGAATTCACCGGCCTGCGCCAGGCTGAGTGCAAGCAGTTTGCTACCCATGCGCGGCAGGCGGAACAACAGACCGAGGATGAAGAGGATGATGCCTTTTACCGCCAATGTGGCTAAGGTGATGGCAGCCACCACCCAGAACTCTTTAGCCAGTAGAGTGAAATTCATGCCCGCGCCCACGGTGATGAAAAACAGCCCCAAGAGCAGGCCTTTGAAGGGCTCGAGATGGCTTTCCATTTCGTGCCGGTAGGAGCTGTTGGCCAGCGCCACGCCGGCTACGAACGCGCCCAGAGCGGGGGAGAGGCCGACGAGCGACATCAGCGTGGCAATGCCCACCACCACGGCCAGGGTGAACATGGTGAACATTTCGTTGAGGCGGACTTTGCTGATGAAGCGGAACATACGCGGCACCAGATAACGCACACCTACGGCAATCAGCAAAATAGCGGCAATGCTCACGGCGGCGAGCACCCAGCCGGGCTGGTCGGCCAGCAGATTGGTGGTGTGCGGGCCGCTCCGGTGATGGTGGCCGGCAGCCAAGAGCGGCAAGAGTGCCAGCATCGGGATAGCGGCCACGTCTTGAAACAGCAGAATGGCAAAGCCGGCCTGTCCGCCGGGAGATCGCATCAGATTTTTTTCGCTGTAGGTTTGCAGCACGATGGCGGTGGAGGAGAGCGCTAGGATACAACCCACGGCCACGCCCATCTGCCAGCTTTTGCCGATGGCTATGGTGATGCCGGCAATCGCTGCCACAGAAAGCAGCACCTGCAATCCACCCAGCCCCAAGAGCTTGTGCCGCAGTTGCCACAGTTTTTGCGGTGCCAGCTCCAAACCAACCAGAAACAGCATCATCACTACGCCGAATTCGGCAACGTGCTGGATGGATTCGGTTTCTTTGCCGGCAAAACCTAAAACCGGGCCGATGGCGATACCGGCCATCAAATAGCCCAACACCGAACCCAAGCCCAGTTTTTTGGAGACGAGCACGGCGGCAACGGCGAAAGCCAGGTAGGTAAAGGAGTAAAGCAGGATGGTGGTCATGGGCGTATTTTAGGTAAGTGGTGTTTGAAATAAAGGGTTATGGTTTTCAGGTAGCCTTTTGCCGGAGGAGGGGCTACCTGAAAACAGCAGGTTTGTTTCGGTGAAACCGCCGTATGTTTCTGGCGGCCTTGTGGCAATCAGTGTCGTGCGGCTTCAGTAATCAGTTTGTCTACCAGTTGCGGTACGCCGTCTTTGGCTTTGGCTTCGATAATGCTGATGTTTGCCAATCCTTTCGGCGGGCGCGGATCGACCAGATAGCGTTCGGCTTCGTAGGGCGCGTATTCCAGCAGGCCGGCGGCGGGATACACCTGCATCGAGGTGCCGACCACCAGCACTTTATCGGCCTGCGATACCCATCGGGCAGCGGTTTCAATCAGTGGCACGGCTTCGCCGAACCAAACGATGTGCGGGCGCATGGGGTAGCCTTGCGGGTCGGTGTCGTTGATGGATTGGTCGCCCGTCCATTCGACCACATAGTTTTCGTCGGCGCTGCTGCGGGCTTTGTTCAATTCGCCGTGCAGGTGCAGCACGGTACTGCTGCCGGCACGTTCGTGCAGGTCGTCCACGTTTTGGGTAATAATTTGAACTTGATAGTATTTTTCTAGCTCTGCCAGGGCGCGATGGGCAGCATTGGGTTCGGCAGCCTGTGCTTGGCGGCGGCGTTCGTTGTAGAAGTCGATCACGAGCTGGGGATTGCGCGCGAAGGCTTCGGGCGTGCACACTTCTTCCACTTTGTAGCCTTCCCACAGGCCGTCGGTGTCGCGGAAGGTGCGCAGGCCGCTGTCGGCGCTGATGCCAGCGCCGGTGAGGACGACGATTTTTTGCATGGTTTGCTTTCTTGTGAACGGGGTTGCCGTGTGTTTTCAGGTAGCCTATATGGCCGGATAAAGGCTACCTGAAAATAAGAAATGGTTTTTCAGGTAGCCTTTTTGTTTAAAACCGGCGGTGCTGCAGGGCGGGCAGTTGGTTGCGTACGGTGTGCAGGCGTTGCGGCTTGAGTTCGGCCATGATCCAGCCTTCGCCTTCCGGCCGCTCGGCGAGGATTTCGCCCCAGGGGTCGATAATCATGCTGTGGCCGTAGGTGCGCCGGCCGCTGTCGTGCAGGCCGCCTTGGGCGGCGGCGATAACGTAGCATTGGTTTTCGATGGCGCGGGCCTGCAGCAGGGTTTGCCAGTGGGCTTTGCCGGTGGTGTAGGTAAAGGCGGCGGGCAGGAGGAGTACGTCAAACGGCTGCTGGGCGCGGAAGATTTCGGGGAAACGCAGGTCGTAGCACACGCCTTGGCCGTAGCGCCAGCCGTCGATTTCCACAGACGGGGGGATGCTGTTGCCGGCTTCGATGGTGTCGGCTTCGCGGTAGCTTTCGCCAATGCCGGTGTAACTGAAGAGGTGGGCTTTGTCGTAGCGGCTGAGGCATTGGCCGTCGCGGCCGTATACGAGCAGGCTGTTGATGATTTTGCCGCTTTCGTTGGCGAGCAGGGGGATGCTGCCGCCGAATAAGACGATGCGGTGGCGGGCGGCCAGCTCGGCCATGAAGATTTGCAGCGGGCCGCGGCCGAATTGTTCGGCTTGGGCGAGTTTGTCGGTATCGTGCCTGCCCATTAGCGACCAGTATTCGGGCAGCAGCACCCAGTCGGCGCCGGCTTGGGCGGCAGCGGCTACTTGCTGTACGACGCTGCGGCGGTTTACGGCGGGGTCGGTGTGGGAAACGAGTTGGATGGCGGCGGCGCGGATAGTTTGCATGGTGTGTTCGATGTTGGATTAAAAAACTAAGGGGAGGCTACCTGAAAGCATCTGCTTCAGCGGAGTTAAAACAATATCTTGTTGCGTGCGGCTGTTTCGGTGAAGCCAAAATTATTTCAGGTAGCCTTGGGTTTATTGTTGGTGCAATCGCGTGGCGTAATCCACTTCTTCGCGGCTGCCCATAATCACGGCCACGCGTTGGTGCAGGCCTTCGGGCTGAATATCGAGCATGCTCTCGCGGGCATTGGTGCTGGCGCCGCCGGCTTGTTCGATGATCAGACTCAATGGGTTGGCTTCATACATCAGGCGCAGTTTGCCGGGCTTGGCCGGGTCGCGCGCGTCTTTGGGATACATAAAGATGCCGCCGCGCATGAGAATGCGGTGAATCTCGGCCACCATGCTGGCTACCCAGCGCATATTGTAGTTTTTGCCGCGGGGGCCGGTTTCCCCGGCGAGCAATTCGGCAATGTATTGCTGCATGGGCGGCTGCCAATGGCGCTGGTTGGACATATTGATGGCAAATTCGCGCGTGGCCTGCTGGATTTGCGGGTTGAGCTGGGTTTGGACAAATTGGCCGCCGGCATCCAGCGTAAACACGGCCACACCGTGGCGCAGGCAGAGTACAAGCTGGGTTTGCGGCCCGTAGAGCGCGTAGCCGCTGGCTACTTGGGCGCGGCCGCTTTGCAGGAAGGATTGGGCGGAAAGCGGGCCTGCGGGTTTTTCTAGGATGGAGAAAATAGTGCCGACTGAAATATTGATGTCGATATTGGACGAGCCGTCTAAAGGGTCGAACAGCACGAGATAGCGGCCTTGATCGCTGGCTGGCACAAACTGCTCCTCTTCCTCGCTAGCCAAGCCGGCCACGGCGGGGTTGGCAGAGAGGCCGTCAATCAAGATTTGGTTGGCGATCACGTCCAGTTTTTTCTGGGCTTCGTCTTGTACATTGCTACTACCGGCTTCGCCCAGCACACCGGCGAGCGCGCCCTGGCGCACTTGGCCGCTGATGGTTTGGCAGGCTTGGACGATGGTGGAAACTACACTACCTAATTCGGCAGGCAGTTGGTGTTCGGCGAGATGTTGCTGGAGGAATTGGGACAGGGTGGGCATGGGGAACTCGATTAGGATATTTTTGTGGGTTATCTGTGTTAAAGGCTACCTGAAAAGTTTGGTATGGCCTACACGCCGTTACGTTGGATTTTAACTGCGTAGAGGTTTCGCTTTCAGGTAGCCTGTTGGCATGGCCGTATTTTACCCGCACAGTGGCTGGATGGGGTAGGGTTTGCAGGGAGAAATTTGCCGTACCGTTGTGCTGTTCGGGCTGTTTAACGGCGTTTGCCGCGGCTGCTGTGGCGTGGCGGCTCAGTACGTCCAGCTTCGCGCCGGATACGATTCACTTCGCGGCGGAACTGCGGGGTAAGGCGCTGGCTTACCTGTTCGTAACGCTGGCTGATTAGGCGCATCATCGGCGGCATCATAGTTTTGGTCAAATCGCCCTGTTTGTTCAACACACTCTGTCCGGCAGGTGTGTGGTAGAAGGTGATCATGGCGTCCACTTCTTCTTGCGTGTAGGTTTGGCGCATGGCATCACGGCTGATTTCGCGCATTTGGTTCAGCAATTCTTCCGATTGGAAAACTTCGCGGTTCATGCCGGAAATATATTGTTCGGAAGTACGTTGTAGCGCGGCACGCTGCTCGGGGCTCAGGCGGGTGTTGCTATTGATTTGTCGGTTGATTTCCTGGTTGGTGAAATCGGTGGCGGCTGGTACGGCAGTACGCAGCTGGGCGGGCAGGTTTTGTAAATCAATCAGCCGGTTGAGTGATTCGTCAGACGGGGTTTGCGCGGCGGCGGGCAGGGCAATCAAGAGTGCGGCCAAGGCGAGGCTGCGGAAGATAGACCGGCGGAGGCTATGCGGCATGGGATTCCTTTTTGTAGTGAGGCTACCTGAAAGCATTTGCTTCAGCGGAGTTAAAACAAGATATGCACCGCGCGGCTGCCACAGAATGGGCTATTGTCGGTCGCGGTGGTATTCACGGGTGAAAAAACTGCAATCGTCATGCCCGTGAGTGGTGAGCGGCTTGCGCTGGCGGTGGTGCTGTTTCAGGCGCACCAGCAGCCATAGCAACAGAGCCAGTAATAAGAAAGAAAGAGAAAGAGATAAATCGAACATCGCTGCCCCCGCAAGTAATGGCACGAAACACTTTACATCCCTAATTATTTTGCTAGTTTACTTGGCAAGGCAGTGAAGCCTTGGTTATGCGGGATGGAGTTGTTCGGCTGTAGGTATCAGAATCGGTGTTTGTTATCTGTTTGTTATCGCGGCGCGTGGCCGGTTTTTAAAGCTTGCCACTTTGAGCGGCAGCAAGCTGTTTGCTTGTTATATTGCAGCAAGCTCCTCTGTTTCAAAAACCTTTGTATTTGTTTTAAATTATAGCGATTTCTTTACATTTATGTCCAGTAAGTGGCTAAAGTGCGGGGAAAGGTTAAGGCATATGTGCAACAAGTGTGTTATTGTGGACAATAAGTATAAAATTATGCTTATTTTTGCGTTCATCATATAATTTCTACTTGCTTTTGTGTCCATGAATGTCTATTATGCCAGTAATTAGCAAATCACCGGTTTGAATTAGACTGAAAGTCCATTATGAAGCTTGATATTGATCTCCTGATTGCTTATTTCGGTGGCGTAAACGCATTGGCCGAGGCCTTACGCCGGCATGATCCTGAAGGGGCTGCCTCCACCGCAGCCATCTACAAATGGCGCACACGCGGTTCGCTGCCGTTGGCACAGCTGCAAAGGCTGACTGCCTTGGCTGAAGCGCAAGGCAGGCCGTTGGATTTGAATGCTTTTCTGGAGCAGCAGCCTACTTTGCAGCGCGCCCCGGCACAGCCAGGCAATAGCCGCATAGTGGTATTCGATACCACTTTGCGCGATGGTGAGCAATCTCCGGGTGCCGCTATGACTAAGGAAGAAAAAGTGCGCGTGGCACGGCAGTTGGAGCGGCTGGGGGTGGATGTCATCGAGGCCGGTTTTGCTGCAGCCAGCCCCGGCGATTGGGAAGCCGTGCACGAAATTGCCCAAACCATTACCGAATCAACCGTTTGCTCGTTGGCGCGGGCGGTGGAGAACGATATACGCAAGGCTGGCGAGGCGATTGCACCCGCACCGAAAAAGCGCATCCACACCTTTATCGCCACTAGCCCCATCCATATGGAATACAAGCTGAAAATGAAGCCGCAGCAGGTGATCGACGCAGCGGTGAAAGCGGTGAAAATTGCCAAAGAATACACGGACGATGTGGAATTCTCTGCAGAAGATGCAGTGCGCTCCGATTTGGATTTTTTGCAAAAATCTTCACGGCAGTTATTGATGCGGGTGCCACCACCATCAATATCCCCGATACCGTGGGCTATTCTGTCCCGTCCGCATGGTACGAGCGCATCAGCAGCATCATCCGCAGCGTACCCAACGGCAGTAAAGTGGTTTGGTCCACCCACTGCCACAACGATTTGGGTATGGCTGTGGCCAACTCGCTGGCCGCAATTCAGGCAGGCGTTCGGCAAGTGGAATGCACCATCAACGGCCTGGGCGAACGCGCGGGCAATGCCAGCTTGGAAGAAATTGTGATGGCGCTGAAAGTGCGGCACGACTTATTCGGCTTGGAAACCGGCATTGATACCACCCAAATCGTGCCCGCGTCTAAACTGGTGTCCAGTATCACCGGCTATCCGGTACAGCCCAATAAGGCCATTGTGGGTGCCAACGCTTTTGCCCACGAATCAGGCATCCACCAAGACGGCGTGCTCAAACATCGGGAAACCTATGAAATTATGTCGGCCGAATCGGTGGGCTGGTCGGCTAACCGATTGAGTTTGGGTAAACTTTCCGGCCGCAATGCCTTCAAAACCAAATTGGCCGAGCTGGGCATTGAATTGGGTAGTGAGGAAGCACTCAATGCTGCTTTTGCCCGCTTCAAAGAACTGGCCGATAAAAAACGCGAAATTTTTGACGAAGATTTGCATGTGCTGGTATCGGATGAAATGTCTAATCTCACGCCTGATCGTTATAAATTCATCTCGCAGCGAATCGTTACCGAAACCGGTGAATTGCCGCGCGCCGAAATCGTGTTCAGTGCCGATGGCGAAGAGCAGCACGCCGAAGCCACCGGCTCCGGCCCGGTAGATGCGATTTTCAAGGCCATCGAAAGCGTGGTGCAGAGCGGCGCTGAATTGCAGATTTATTCGGTGAATGCAGTAACCTTCGGCACGGAAAGCCAAGGCGAAACCGGCGTGCGCCTGGCCAGAAACGGCCGCGTAGCCAACGGCCAGGGTGCGGACACTGATATTCTGGCCGCCACCGCCAAAGCCTATCTTTCTGCGTTGAACAAGCTGGAAGGTGGTGAAAAAGTGAAGGCGCAGGGCGGGATTTAGCTGGGTTTTGTTTTCCGCTTGCTTTTGAAGTACCGCCCTTCGGCATCATGCTGCAGGGCGGTTTGATTTTGCGCGAAAGGCTACCTGAAACTATGCGGTATGGTTTTCAGGTAGCCTTTTTGTTGTGCAGGCGGCTGGGATGTACGCATCTGAACAATGCAGATATCCTCGCCTGAGTTTTGCAGCGCCAGACTGCTTTCAGGTAGCCTGAATCATTCTGTATGAGCAGGGCGGTTTGTGCCCCAGATAGTTGATTCGTGCCACATAAAATCTGATTAAAGCCTGTGTTTTTATATTTAAATTAGCTGGTTTTGCCGCTCCGGTATTGCCTGGCTTGCTCCGAACAATATGGGCTGCGCCATGTGTGGCAAAGGTATAGTGAATTTAACTTAAACCAGTACAGCGTTGCCTCGCCTTGCCGTACTATTTGTACTGTCTGCGGCTCGCCGCCTTGTCCTGATTTAAATTTAATCCACTATAAATTGGCTGGAAACGTGTTGTCCGCATTTAAAAGGCTACCTGAAATTTCAGGTAGCCTTTTATGAATTGGCTTAGGCATCTGGCAGGGCGGTTTCGGTGTCGCCATCTTGAGTGAATTGGGCGCAGACTTCAAGAATACCGCTGCCGAATTTTTGGATTTTGGCTTCGCCCAAGCCGTAGATGTTTTGCAGTTCGGTGAGGCTAGCGGGGCGTTGTTGCACGATGTCTTGCAGGGTGCGGTCGCCACACACAATGTAGGCGGGCACATTGTCGGCACGGGCGCGTTCGGTGCGCCATTGGCGCAGGGCTTGCCAGAGGCGTTCTTCGCGCTCGGTGCGCAGCCATTGTTCGCGCGGGGTGCGGGTGGCGGATTTTTCGCGTTTGAGCGGGCGCAGCATCACGGTCTGCTTGCCTTGCAGCACGGGGCGGGCGGCTTGGGTGAGCATGAGGGCGTGGTAGTTGTGCGGGTCGGTGGCGAGCAGGCCTTGGCCGATGCATTGGCGGATGATGCCGCGCCATTCTTTGTCGGACAGGGCGGTGCCGATGCCGTAGGTGGAGAGCTGGTCGTGGCGGTTTTGCCGAATCCAGTCGTCGGCTTTGCCGCGCAATACGTGGATGACGTAGCCGGCGGCAAAGCGCTGGCCGACGCGGTAAACGCAGCTGAGGAGTTTCTGCACGTTTTCGGTGGCGTTGAAGAGGACGGGCGGGTGCAGGCAGTTGTCGCAGTGGCCGCAGGGGGGGATTTCTTCGCCGAAGTGGCGCAATAGGGCGGCGCGGCGGCAGCTGGAGGTTTCGCACACGGCAAACATGGCTTCGAGTTTTTGCTGTTCGATTTGCTTTTGGAAGTCGCTGCTGTTGCCGGTTTGGATACGTTCGCGCAGCAGGGAGTAGTCGTTGAGGCCGTAGCACAGCCAGCTAGCGGCGGGCTGGCCGTCGCGCCCGGCGCGGCCGCTTTCCTGGTAGAAGTGTTCGATGCTTTGCGGCATGTCGAGGTGGGCGACGAAGCGCACGTCGGGTTTGTCGATGCCCATGCCGAAGGCAACGGTGGCTACGATGATGAGGCCTTCTTCGCGGGTGAAGCGGTGCTGGTTTTCGTTGCGCTCGGTCATGGTGAGGCCGGCGTGATAAGGCAGGGCGCGGTAGCCGTGTTCGTTTAAAAAGGCGGCGGTGTCTTCCACTTTTTTGCGGCTTAAGCAGTAAACGATGCCGCTTTCGCCGTGGGGGCGGCTGTGCAGAAAATCGAGCAGCTGCTTTTTGCCGTTGTTTTTTTCGATGATTTGGTAGTAGATGTTGGGGCGGTCGAAGCTGGCGATGTATTCGGCGGCGTTTTCCAGCTTGAGGTAGTGTTTGATGTCGGCACGGGTTTCAGCGTCGGCGGTGGCGGTGAGGGCGATGCGGGGGATGGTGGGGTAGCGGTCGGCCAGGAGGCCGAGCTGGCGGTATTCGGGGCGGAAGTCGTGCCCCCATTGGCTCACGCAGTGGGCTTCGTCGATGGCGAACAGGCTGATTTCGGTGTGGTCGAGAAAGCGCAGGAAGCGTTCGCTTACCAAACGCTCGGGGGAAACGTAGAGCAGTTTCAGGTAGCCTGCCTCGATGGTGTCGGCAATCTGCTGCACCTGACTGCTGCCAATGCCACTGTGCACGCTGGCGGCGGCCACGCCTGCGGCCTGCAGGGCGGCCACTTGGTCGTCCATCAGGGCAATCAGCGGCGACACTACCACGGCCAGCCCGCGCCTCATCAGGGCGGGAATTTGATAACACAGGGATTTGCCGCCGCCGGTAGGCATCAGCACCAGCAGATTTTGCCCCTCTGCCAGCGCGTTCACAATTTCTTCCTGCCGCCCACGGAAGGCGTGATAGCCGAAAACTTCGCGCAGGATGCTGAGGGCGGAGGGTTGTGGCATGAGTGGTTTTCCGTTTGCGGGATTTGTTGGATATAATGGCGCGGATTTTATAGCGTTTGAAGGCTACCTGAAAGGATTTTTATGCAACTGAAGAGATGGGCCGGGCTGTGTGCGGTGTTGGTGTTGGCGGGTTGTCCGAGTATGAGCAGCGGGCCGAGCCTGGGCGGCAGCTGGAGAGAAGTGGGCGTGAGCCAGAACGGCAATATGCGTTACGAAATAGACACTTCCAGCATTCGGAAAGAAGGCAGCCGGGTTAGTTTCCGCGAGCGGATTACCGTGTCGGATGCGGGGCGCGAGCATTATGTGAACACGCCGCATTTCAAAACGGCGGTCAACCAATGGCAGTTCGATTGCCAGGCGCGCACCCGCCGTTTGGCTGCGGTGGATATGTGGGATGCTTCAGGCAACAAACTGGCTACCAACCAATATGAAACAGCCAGGCGGCCTGCCCAGCCGGTGGTGAAAGGTTCGGCCGGCGGTAAACAGTTTGAAATTGCCTGTGGCAAAACTTTGTGATTTTTGCAGAATTAAGGAGAGAAAATATGCGGATCAAGGGAATTGTGGCCGGTCTGTGCCTGCTGGCCGCTGCTGCGCCAGCTTGGGCGGATGATGCGGCGCAAACCGAGCTTTTGAGTGCACAGATGGCGTATCAGGAAGCATTAAAGGCGCAAACCGATAACGGCAGCCGTGTGAACACGCTGCGCACCCGTTTGGAAGCGGCGCAAACTGCTTTGCAGCAGAAACAGGCGGAAATCACGCAGTTGCAAACGCAATTGAATGAGGCGGATGTGGCCGCGCAGCAATCAAATACCACGCTGGAAGAAGCCGGCCGCCGGTTGGACGCGGCTTGGACGGCAGTACGCGGACAGCAGCCTTAGTCGAAGATTAGTAGCAGCAGATTTTTAGCTTTGCAGAAACTGGTTTTGACTGGTTAAAGCTGCGCTTTCAGGTAGCCTTTCCGTACGGAGAGGCTACCTGAAAGTTTATGTGAAAGTTTTGATGTTGGAGTTTGTATGGGAGAGGCTACCTGAAAGCACGGCGCAGCAGGGTTTCTGCGCAGTTAAAATTTCAGATAGCCTTTGCTTGCCCAGCTATATCGGCATATAAAAAACCGGCCTGATTATTCAGGCCGGTTGGTTTATGCTGCGAGGGCATGAAGCCCCGTACCGCGTGGGTTAAGCTTTAACAATCTTAACTTTGTAGCGGCCGTCTTCTTGACGGTAAGCACCGTGGATGTCGGTTTCGAAGCCGGGGAAGTGGGCGCCGATTTCGCACAGCATCATCAGGAATTCCAAGATGGGCTTGCTTTCTTCGGTAATCATTTCACCAGGCATTACCAACGGTACGCCGGGAGGATAGGGCAGAATCATGTTGGCGTTGATCTTGCCTACCATGTCTTCCAAGTAGCAGTCTTCAATCTGACCTTTCAGCTCAAGCTGGAAGGCTTTGTGCGGGTTCATCACCATAGTCGGCAACACTTCGAATGCGCTGAACATGAGTTCAGGCAGGTTGTGTTTGCAGATCAGGCTGTGGATGCCTTGTGCCAATTCTTGAATCCGCATGTCTTGGTAGAAAGAGGGAGATTCGTTGAATACGCGCGGCAATACTTCTTCTACGGTGGCGTTGGCATCGTACAGGGACTTGAACTCGTTCAATGCGTGCAGCAGGCTGAGGGCTTTGGTGTCGTCCACGCCGATGCTGAAGAGCACGAGGATGTTGTAGGGACCAGTTTTCTCCACGATGATGCCGCGGTCTTCCAAGAATTTGGAAACGAGGTTGGCGGGGATACCGGTTTTTTCCAGCTCGCCGTTTTTATCCAAGCCCGGGGTAAGCAGAGTTACCTTAATCGGGTCGAGGTACATGTGCTGGGCGTCGATGTCTTTGAAGCCGTGCCATTTGTCGGTTTGATGCAATTCCCAGCATTCGATGTTGTCAACATTTTCAGGTTGCCATACATCGAAATACCATGAGTCGGCATGGGCTTTGTGTTTCTTGATTTCCTTACGGAATTTAACGGCGCGTTCCAGTGAATCCTGCATCAGGCGTTTACCGGAGTTGCCGCGCATCATGGCTGCTGCCACTTCAGTAGAGGCTACCATGGGGTAGAACGGAGAAGTGGAGGTGTGCATCATGTAGGCTTCGCCGAAGGTGGCGGTGTTCAGGTTACCCTTAACGTGAATCATGGAAGCCTGTGAGAATGCAGCCAGCAGTTTGTGGGTAGAGTGGGTTTCAAAGATTACCTTGTCTTTAACCTGCTTACCGCCCATACCGGTTTTGCCGTTGTAGATCGGGCTGAAGTTGGTGTAGGGAACCCAAGCAGAGTCGAAGTGGATGGATTTCACATCCAGGGTGTCTTTGATCTTGTCGGTGTTGTAGAACAGGCCGTCATAAGTGGAGTTGGTAATCACGGCATGTACCGGCCAAGTGGCGCCCGGAACTTTGGTAAGTTTTTCGGTAATAACTTCTTTGGTGAATTCTTTTTGCGGAATACCACCCAAGATACCGTAGGCGTTACGGGTCGGTTTCAGATACACCGGAGTAATGTCGCTCATCATCAACAGGTGGGTTAATGATTTGTGGCAGTTACGGTCGATCAGTACGGTGCTGCCAGCCGGAACGGAGTACATACCCACGATTTTGTTGGCGGTGGAAGTACCGTTGGTTACGATGTAGCTGTGGTCGGCATTGAAGGTTTCGGCGATGTATTCTTCGGCCTCTTTGTGCGGGCCGGAGTGGTCGAGCAGAGAGCCCAATTCGCCCATAGAAACTGAAATATCTGATTTGAATGTGTTTTCACCGTAGAAGTCGTAGAACAGGCTACCTACGGGAGATTTCAAGAAAGCGGTACCGCTCATGTGGCCCGGAGTACAGAATGTGTATTTGTTTTTATCAACGTAGTCAAACAGGGCTTTAGTGAAGGGCGGGGTGATATTGTCGATATAGTGACAGATTGCTTTTTCAATTTTATCAACGACGTCTTCGTTGCTGAACAGATGGCAATCGATGAAGGTGGCATGGTCGCCTACAGCGCCGAAGTCCACGGGTTTGTCGCAGTCGGTGGGCTTCAGAATGAATACGGGTAGCTCATCGTTGAGTGCAATAATTTGTTCGTCTAATTCTCGGTTGAAAATATCCAGTGTACAAAGCACTGAGCCTATTCTGGCGTCATGTTTCAGGAACGTCAGGATTTCTTGCGGGTCATGGGCTATTCGGATGGTGTGACCACCCTTTTCCAAAGTTTCAATCAAGCTCTTCAGATAGTCACCAAGTTCCTTATGACCACAGCCTAATAAGATGTTCTTCATGATCTAAATCCTTTAAGTAAATAAAAAAACAACTGCTTTTGCCAGCAGGTAAGCTGGCTTTTTGCTACCGCCGCTGTTGTGCCATTTTGGCGCAACAACAGTAGTGGCAACCTGTGTTTTGCCGCTTGCGGATACAAGGGCAAAAATAAACCTGCATATGGGGTATGCAGGCAAGTGATTGATAGGGTATTAATGATATTCTTGGCTGTGTGGCCTGGCATTAGATAGAGAATCGTGGCAGCCGAGGCTGGCGGCGGGTAGAATATCGGATTACAGTTAAGGACTGATAAGAAAATGTAACAGTTCTTTAGCTGTTGCGTTCAAGTGGGCAAATATTAGAATTATTTGCATACCTTGCCTGCATTTAAAGCTGGTTGATTTTAAAGAACAATATCTTGATATGTGGCTGAGTTGGCAGTTTATTTGAATGCCTATCTATTTATTGATACATCATATCATAAAATATGGCGCCTTGGGTTGACCTTAGTCAGAAATTTTTAGAGTAAAGCTGTAGGATAGGGTGTGGAAAAGAAGTGGAAGAGCTATGCCGGCAAGGGATTAGCGTGAGTTTATAAAAATAGAAACGGTAGGCTTGGGGAAGCACCTACCGTTGGAGAAGCGAGTTTGTTGCCGAATAATAAGGAGGAAGCAGTATTTTCAGGTAGCCTCTGCCTGCTCTTGCCAGGCGGGACGTTTCCATTTAGGGGCGTCTTGGAAACGATAGGCGGCCATTTTGTTCAGCAGGGCGGGGATGCTGCTGTCTGTACACACTAAGCCGGTATTGGCGGCTGGCATGAAACCTTGGCTGGCGGTGTGTTGCAACAGGGTGGTGATAGGATTGAAAAAGCCGTTGATGTTGAGCAAGCCGATGGGTTTGCTGTGCAGTTTGAGCTGGGCGGCCGAGAGCACTTCAAACAGCTCTTCGTAGGTACCCAACCCGCCGGGCAAGGCGATGAAGGCGTCGGCCTGTTCAATCATTTTGGTACGCCGATCGGCCATATTATCGGTGATGATGAGCTCGGTGAGGCGGCCGTGCGCCATTTCTTCGTGGCGCAGGAAGGTGGGGATGATGCCGGTTACTTTGCCGCCGGCAGCCAGGGCGGCAGAAGCCACTTCACCCATCAGGCCGATGCCGCCACCGCCGTACACCAGCCGGCTGCCGCGTTCGGCAATGGCACGCCCCAGCTCGCGGGCAGCTTGGCTGTAGCTCGGGTCTTCGCCGAGGTTGGAGCCGCAATAGACGACAATATTGTTCATAGCGTTCATATTTATTCTTTCAGGTAGCCAGAGGCCTTGGCTAAATACTGCCCACGGCATATTTCTGTGTTGCATGTGCACGCCGTAAACTGCATCTATATTCGACAGCTTGGTGCAGGCCTCATCCTCTTGGAAGGTAGTGGTTTCGGCAATTAGCCGGTAAAAGTGAAAAGGTGGATTATAGCGAAATAGGAATTTTTGCGCACAGGCCGGAGGGTAGGGCGGCCAAAGGCTACCTGAAAATGCCACAACAGCTTTTCAGGTAGCCTTTGGCTTTAGGTGGAACTGATGCGTTCAGGTAGCCTGAAACCTGTATGGTGCAAAAAAACAGGCTGCCGATTGCTCCGGCAGCCTGTTTGGCGTGTATCGTTAATGCCCGTGGTGGCAGCCGCCGCCGGCTGAGGCCATGGCTTCGGCAGCCTGGGCATCGGCGTGGTAGCTGGAGCGCACCATGGCGCCGATGGCGGCGTTGGTGAAGCCCATGGCATAGGCTTCGTGCTCGAACTGTTTGAACATTTCGGGGGTAACGTAGCGCAATACGGGCAGGTGGCTGTTGCTGGGCTGCAGGTATTGGCCCACGGTAATCATTTCGATGTTGTTGGCACGCATATCGCGCATGATTTCGCGCACTTCGTCGTCGGTTTCGCCCAAGCCAACCATGATGCCAGATTTGGTGGGGATATGCGGCATCATTTCTTTGTAGCGGCGCAGCAGTTCGAGCGAATGCTGGTAGTTGGCGCCGGGGCGGGCTTGTTTGTAGAGGCGCGGGTGGGTTTCCAGATTGTGGTTCATCACATCGGGCGGGGTTTTGGCCAGGATTTCGAGGGCGATGTCCATACGGCCGCGGAAATCGGGCACGAGGATTTCGATTTTAGTGTTGGGGCTGCGCTCGCGGATGGCGGTGATGCAATCGGCAAAGTGCTGGGCGCCGCCGTCGCGCAAATCGTCGCGGTCTACCGAGGTGATAACAACATAGCGCAAATTCATGGCGGCCACGCTGGAGGCGAGATGTTGCGGCTCTTCGGGATCGAGCGCGTTGGGGCGGCCGTGGCCGACGTCGCAGAAGGGGCAGCGGCGGGTGCAGATGTCGCCCATAATCATGAAGGTGGCGGTGCCGCGGCTGAAGCATTCGCCGATATTGGGGCAGCTGGCCTCTTCACACACGGTGTGCATTTTCTGATCGCGCAGGATGTTCTTAATTTCAAAAAACTTTTTGCCGGTGGGCAGCTGGGCGCGAATCCATTCGGGCTTTTTCAGCTTCTGCTCCAGCGGCACAACCTTAATCGGGATACGGGCAACTTTGGCCGCGCCTTTGTGTTTGACGCCCCGGCTGTTGTCTTGTTTGTTTTCTGTGGTCATGGTTTATACCTTTGCTGTGTTTTTAATGTGGTGTGTACTTTTCAGGTAGCCTGTGGGTGATCTAATCGGCCTGTTTTTCAGGTAGCCCCAACTGCTGCTGCAAATGGGCAGTCAGCTTGGTGGCCACGTCGGCTACGGATGGGGTGGGCTGCACCAAGTCGGCAATTTGGGTCATTTCCAGCCCGGCGTAGCCGCAGGGGTTGATTTGGCGGAAGGGGCTCAAATCCATGTTTACGTTTAATGCCAAGCCGTGATACACCGCGCCGCGTTTGATGCGGAGGCCGAGCGAGGCGATTTTTTTGCCTTCCACATACACGCCGGGGCGCTTCGGGTCGGCTGCGGCGGCGATGCCGTATTCGGCCAAGGTGGCGATGATGCTGTTTTCCAAGCGGCTCACCAATTCGCGCACGCTGATTTTGCGGCGTTTGAAGTCGATTAGGGTATATACCACCAGCTGACCGGGGCCGTGGTAGGTAATTTGGCCGCCGCGGTCGATTTGCACCACGGGGATATTGCTGCGGGACAACAGGTGCTCGGCTTTGCCGGCCATGCCTTGAGTGAACACGGGCGGATGTTCCACCACCCAAAGCTCGTCTTCCGTGCTATCGTTTCGGGCGTCGGTGAAGGCTTCCATGGCGTGGAAAATCGGGCTGTATTCGGCTAGGCCAAGCTGGATGACTTTCATCACAGCACCACTTTCACCATCGGGTGCGAGGTGAGCGCGCGGTAGATATCATCGAGCTGCTCTTTGTTTTCGGCGTTGATGGTAACGGTTACGCCTTGGTAGTTGCCCTGGCTGCTTTCGCGGTGCTGCAAATCGTGCTCGGCGGTATCCGGCGCGTGCTGCTGCACGGTTTCGAGCACTTTGGCGGCAAATTGGGGGTGCTTGGCGCCCATGATTTTGATGGAGAAGCGGCAGGGGAATTCCAGCAGGGTTTCTTGGTTGGTTTCGCTCATGATGGTCTTTCAAGCGGCCGCCGTTCGGGGTGGCGGCGCGGTATAATCAGGGTGGCATTTTACTGGAAAACCGATGGCTTGAACAACACGCCGCCGTGTGGCGGAAATAGGGTTTCAGGTAGCCTTTGGCGCCGGATAAAGGCGACCTGAAAAGATTAACTGCCTGATTTTTATAGCTGCTTAAAATAAGAATAAGACGGCTTTGGTTTGCCGCTTTGTGTTATTTCAACAGAGAAACCGCTATAGTGTGTCAGAAAACCGCTGCCTGCTCCGTCTAAGCTATGTCTTCCATTTTTCCGAAAGCCCGAATCATGCTGCGTAAAATATTGTTGCTCTTAGCCGCCGTCATTCCCGCCGTTCTTATTCTCGGCTTGTTTGCCCCTAAGTTCATCGCTCAAGCCAAACCCGGAGCCCATACCATGCCCAATAATCCCGCCTTTGCCCAACGCCTCGTTTCCCTGCACACCCCTGATGGCCGGTCGGTGCAAACCCTGCTCAAGCCCGGCCGACCCACGCTGGTTAAATTCTGGGCCAGCTGGTGCCCCTTGTGCCTAAGCGAGCTGCAAACCACTGCCGAGTGGCAGCAGTCTGCCGAATTTTCCGGCGGAAACGCCCGTGCCAACCTGATTGCCGTGGCCTCGCCCGGATTTCTCGGCGAAAAGCCGGAAGCCGAATTTAAAGAATGGTTTGGCAAGCTCGATTATCCCGGTTTTCAGGTAGCCCTCGATGACGGCAGCCTGGCCAAAGCCGCCGGTATTGGCGTGTATCCCAGCTGGGTGTTGCTTTCTGCCGACGGAGAAATCTTGCGCGTGCACAAGGGCAGCCTGCAGCACGAACAAGCCCTTGCCCTGCTCGACAACCCCAATGCCGATCTCGCCGCCGTGCCCGTGCAGCAACACTACACCGCCGCCGACGGCAGCAGCCGCACCGCGCACACCAAAACCATCTATCTGGCCGGCGGCTGTTTCTGGGGAGTGGAAGCCTATATGCAGCGCCTGCCCGGTGTGGTGGATGCCGTATCCGGCTATGCCAACGGCCAAACCGCTCATCCCAGCTATGAAGACGTGATTCACGGCAGCGGCCATGCCGAAACCGTGAAAGTGGATTACGACTCCGAGCGCATCAGCCTGACCGACCTATTGCGCTACTACTTCCGCGTAATCGACCCCACCTCGCTCAATCAGCAAGGCAACGACCGCGGCCGCCAATACCGCACCGGCATCTACTACACCGACCCGGCCGAAGCCCAAACCGTGCGCGCCGCCCTGGCGGCCGAACAGCGCAAATATAGCCGCCCCATCGTGGTGGAAGCCCTGCCGCTGCAACACTTCTATCCTGCCGAGGCCTATCATCAAGACTACCTCGCCAAAAATCCCAACGGCTATTGCCACATCGACATCGGCCTGGCCGATAAGCCGCTCGAACCGGCCGAGGGCAGCAGTGCTCCCGCCAAAGGCTTCAATCCCACCACCTACCGCAAGCCCGACGACGCTACCCTGCGCCGCACCCTCACCGACGAGCAATACCGCGTTACCCAACATGGCGACACCGAACGCGCCTTCAGCCACCAATACGACAACCTGTTCGAGCCCGGCCTGTATGTCGATATCGTCAGCGGGCAGCCCCTGTTCAGCAGCCGCGACAAATTCAACTCCCATTGCGGCTGGCCCAGCTTTACCCGCCCCATCAGCCCTGATGCCGTGACCGAACACGACGACTACAGCTACCATATGCACCGCACCGAAGTGCGTAGCAGCGCCGCCCATTCCCACCTCGGCCACGTCTTCCCCGACGGCCCCCAAGATCGCGGCGGCCTGCGCTACTGCATCAACGGCGCCAGCCTGCGCTTCATTCCAGAAAACCAAATGCAGCAGCAAGGCTACGGCGGCTACCTGAAAGATTTGCATTAAGCACGGATCAATGCAAAAGGCTACCTAAATGTTCAGGTAGCCTTTGTTTTGAGATGGCTGATCTAGCTAATCTAATTAGAATTGATAAGCTGGCGAGCTGCAGACAGTACAGGTGTATGGCAAGGATAGCTAGCACCGTATCAGCAGTTGAGTTGATTGGCTAAAGGCTACCTGAAAAGGAATAACGAGCTTTCAGGTAGCCTTTCCCGCATAAAAAAACTGCCTGCATATTGTTTGCAGGCAGTTTGGCGCGAAATTGGCAGAGCCGGCTTATTTGGCAGCGGCGGTACCGAAGTATTGCTGGTGGATGCGGTCGTATTCACCGCTGGCTTTGATGGCGGCCAGGGCTTTATTGAGGGTGTCGCGCAGTTCAGTGTCGTCTTGGCGCAGGGCGATACCGTAGTGTTCGGCTTCGAAATCGGGCACTTTAATCATGGTGAAGCCTTTGTCGCCGTTGTGTTTGATGAATTCCATCACCACGGAGCTGTCGCTCACGGCTGCGTCCACGCCGCCGTTTTGCAATTCTTTCAGCAAGAGGGGCAGGCTTTCGAAGCGGGTTACTTTAGGATTGGTGGCGCCCAAGAGTTTGGAAGCAGCCAAATCGCCGGTATTGCCGGTTACCACGCCTACGCGGTTGAGGTTTTTTAAATCTTCCACAGAAGCCACTTGTTTGCCTTCGGGCACGGCCACTACTTGGGTGATTTCAAAGTAGGGGTCGGTGAAGAGCATGCTTTGTTGGCGTTCGGGGGTGATGGTTACGGCGGCCACCACTACGTCGGCATCGCCGTTGCGCAGGCTATTGAAGAGGCTGTCCCAAGATTGGTCTTTAAATTCCACGCGGTAGCCGGCTTCTTTGGCTAAGGCGTTGATGAGGTCGATGTCGAAGCCGCTCAGGCTGCCGTCGGGGTTTTTAGATTCGAAGGGGGCGAATTCGGCATTGGTGGCCACGCGCAATACTTTTTCGCTGCTGGGGGCGGAAGCGCCAGAAGCGTTGGCATCGGCAGGCTGTGAAGCTTGCTGGGTGCCGCCGGAATTGCCGCAGCCGCTGAGGGCGATGGCGGAGCAGGCCAGGGCGGTGGCCAGCCATTTTTTCATGTTCATTGTTTGGTTCTCCTGGATTGGTTTGGATATTAATTAATGATTGCGCTCCGTGCGCATCATTCGGGAACACATCATACAACCATATGCGGAAATTCTAAAGGTTTATTGCAGAATATAGCCCAAGCACCTTATTTCTACTGAGGCAGTGGGCGCACTTTGTTGCCTGATTCATGCTGTCTGTAGGCTGCATTGTGGGAAGAAGTAATCGCTTCAACGATATCGGGTAAGGCTACCTGAAAGCATCGGCTGCTGCGAACCTAAAATGCCATTTCATTGTTCGACCTGTATCGATGATAGCCAGCTTCGGTGCAGCAAACAGACTCAAGCTACGCCGTGTGGGCGAAACTCCACTATAATAGCGGCTGTTATCATCTTAATCGGTGCACTTTAAAACCATGCCGTATCCGTCTGCCCCCGAACAGCCCGAGCGCCGCCGCCTGCTAGCTTCGCTGGCTGCCGTTTCCGCCGTTGCCTGCCTGCCTCAAGCCGCCCGTGCCGGGGCGCAGCGCGAGGAGACGCTGTCGGACGATGTCACTTCGGTGATGCGCCATTCGGTGAATAATGTGAACCCGCCGCGCCTGGTGTTTGAAAACCCGTATAACGCGCCGCGCTGGCTCAATGATATGTCGCTGCGGCTGGCGCGTTTTGTGCCCGACCCGCTGGAGCGCCGCCGCCTGCTTATCAATATTCAATACGAAACCACCCGTGCCGGGCTGGATACGCAGCTGATTTTGGGGCTGATTACGGTGGAGAGTGCGTTTCGGCAATATGCCATCAGCAGCGTGGGTGCGCGCGGGCTGATGCAGGTGATGCCGTTTTGGCAGCGCTACATCGGCAAACCAGAGCACAACTTGTTCGACATCCGCACCAACCTGCGCTACGGCTGCACCATCCTGCGCCACTACAGCAATCTGGAAAACGGCAATATGGAGCGCGCATTGGCGCGCTACAACGGCAGTCTCGGCAGCCGGCGCTATCCCGATGCAGTGATTGGGGCATGGCAGAATCGCTGGCAGTGGTCGTAGTTAGGTTACCTGAAAGTCTATGTTTCGATTTTCAGCATAGCCGAAGTGTCTTTTCTATTTTCAGGTAGCCTCAAGCGCGAAGCAGGCTACTTGAAAAAATATAATCTGAGATCAACTGCAAAATATGAAATATTTCACTGCCGCGCAAGCCTTCAGCCAAACCATCAAGAATCTGCATATCCTACTCAAACCGCTTGGTTTCAAGAAAAAAGGCAACCACTTCTACCGCTACATCAAACACGGCGTTGGTCAGCTTATTCACACGCAAAAAAGCCGGTGGAGCCACAAAAGCCGCATCAGCTTTACTTTCAATATCGGCCTCGCCTGCCCTCCGTTGCAACATGATCCACGTTTCCAAGAAGCCGGGCAGCCCCTGCCCGATTTTCCGAACATACTCGATTGTCTAGTACAGGAGCGAATCGGTTTTCTACTGCCCGAGCCGGGGCAGCAAGATATTTGGTTTGAAGTGGCAGACGGAGCCAATAACGCTGCCGTTTTGCAAGAAGTGCAAACCATAGTGGAAACATTTGTGCTGCTACACTTTGCTGCACACAACCTGCCGCAGCAGCTTTATCCGCTTATCGGCAACCGGCACGCCATGCAGCTGGCTGCTAAGTTGGGAGAACCGGAACAGGCGCAACGGTTTTACCGGGCAGAGCGCGAATGGGCGCAGCAGCGCTACCATGAAGAGTGCCAAGCAGCCAAACATTTCCAACCCGGGGATGATGAATATTACGAAGACGAAGATGGCTGCATTGTGTTTGGCGGCGAGCAGCCCGATCCGCAAGTTTGGCTGGATTATTTGTCGGAGTTAGAGCGGGATGCCGCCCGGTGGGGTGTGCTGACGTGAGCTTTATTACACATATATCCTTTCAGGTAGCCTCAAACGCGAAGCAGGCTACCTGAAAACTAATCCGGCCTTGCCAGCGTTAAAAGCCCACCGACGGAGCAAGGCTTCGGGTATAATCTGCGGCGTTTTTCCCCAACTCTTTTGGTTAAACACTATGTCTCGAGCTCCCCGTACTGCCTTATTACCCGCAGAATGGCTTGCCAGCGCATCGCTTTCCGGCGTGTATGCGCTGCGCATGTTGGGCATGTTTTTGGTGTTACCCGTGTTGGCGCTGTATGCCAAAGAGCTGCCGGGCAGCACGCCTGGGTCGGGTGGTTTAGCGATTGCGGTGTATGGCTTGACGCAGGCGCTGTTTCAGTTGCCGCTCGGTATGCTTTCCGACAAGCTAGGGCGCAAAAAGGTAATTTACCTCGGCCTGGTGGTGTTTGCTTTGGGCAGTTTTATTGCCGCTGCGGCAGATAGCGTTACCTGGCTGCTCATCGGCCGGGCGATTCAGGGTGCCGGTGCAGTGAGTGCGGCAGTTACCGCGCTTTTGGCCGATTTAACGCGTGAAGAAGTGCGCACCCGTGCCATGGCTTCGGTGGGGCTTACCATCGGCTTAACTTTTGCTGTCAGCATGGTGGTTTCGCCGCTGCTTACCCGCTATATCAATGTTTCCGGTCTATTTGCGCTCACCGGTGCGTTGTGTGTGCTGGCTATAGGTGTGGTGGCGTGGATTACGCCCAATCCGCAGCGAGGAAAGTTCCACGAAGATACGGAAATGCAAACTTCGCGTATTAGCGAGGTGCTGCGCAACAAACGCCTGATGCAGCTTAATTTTGGTATCTTCGCCTTGCAGGCGGTGATGATGGCGATTTTTGCCAGCCTGCCGATTGTGATGCGCGGCCTGGGGCTGCCCAAAGAGCAGCATTGGCAGCTTTATCTGCCGGCGGTATTGCTGGGATTGCTGTTGATGGTGCCGGCGATTGTGGTGGGCGAAACGCGCAATAAACTCAAGCAAGTGTTTGTGGCCGGCATTGCGCTGATTGCGGCGGCTTTATGCGGTATTTATGCCGGCCAGGCTTCGCTTTTGGCTATTGGCATATCGTTGGTGGTGTATTTTGTCGGCTTCAATATTTTGGAAGCCAGCCTGCCGTCTATCGTGTCGAAAGTGGCGCCGACGGATTTAAAAGGCACCGCCATGGGCATGTATAACACGGCGCAATCCATCGGCGTGTTTGTGGGCGGCGCGGCCGGCGGGCGCTTGTTTGAACATTTCGGCTTGATCGGCGTGTTTGCCTTTTCTATGGTGCTTACGCTGGCCTGGTTGCTGATGGCCGCAGCGGCGCCCGCACCGGCTGCCGTACGCAATTTAGCACTGAGCATACCTCCCGTATGGCAGGGTTGCGAAGAGCGGCTCTTAGCCGTGTTGCAGCAGTTTGAAGGCGTGGAGGCAGCCAGCCTCAGCGCCGACCGTTCAACCGTTTACATCAAGGCGCGGCAGCAGGGTTTCGATGAAGCCGCAGCCAAACAGATTATTTTAGGAGGAAATCATGTTGAATAAAGTGATACTTATCGGCAACTTGGGGCGCGATCCCGAAGTGCGCTACCTGCCCAGCGGCGATGCTGTAGCCAATTTTTCTATTGCCACCAGCGAAAACTGGAAAGACCGCAACGGGCAGCGCCAGGAGCGTACCGAATGGCACAACATCAGTATGTTTGGCCGCTTGGCAGAAATTGCCGGCCAATATCTGAAAAAAGGCAGCAAGGTATATATTGAAGGCCGCATCCAAAGCCGCAAATACACCGGCAAAGACGGCATCGAGCGCACCGCCTACGACATCGTGGCCAACGAAATGAAAATGCTTGATGGTCGTAACAGCGGAAGCAGCCCCTACGAAGGCAGCGACCAATACGCAGCCGCCCCCAGCAGCCCGCGTCAGCAATCCGCCCAAAGCTATAATGAACCGGCTTACGCCGCCGAGCCACCCGCTCCGCCCCGCCGCCAAGCTGCCGCCCCCGCCCCGGCACCGATTGACGATATCGATGACGATATTCCCTTCTAGTGTCATCCAGGGGATAGAAATGGATAAATCATGGGGTTGGTACGCTTTGGAAGAAGTGTGTAAATTACTAGGAAAAATTAGGGCACAGTAACAAGGCCGACTGATTTGTATGGGCTACCTGAAAATTTTCAGGTAGCCTTTATGCCAAATTTAAGAGTTCAATCTACTGCGTTCAGGTAGCCTGCTGTGTGGGGGTAGGCCGGAACAGACAGAGCATATATATGTTATTTGCTTAGTAAAGCCAAAATTGGCTGAGCTTGATAGCACGTTGCAATAAAAAAGCTACCTGAAAATTTCAGGTAGCCTTTTTCCAGCTTATCCGCTCCTATGCACCATCGTCCAAATGATCCGGCCGGGCGAGGATGGTGCGTTTGCCGTTGTTGTCGGCGGGGGAAACGATGCCTTCGGCTTCCATTTGATCCACCAGGGTGGCGGCTTTGTTGTAGCCGATGCGCAGGTGGCGCTGGATGGAGGATATGGTGGCTTTTTGCGTGCGCAAAACGATGGCGACTGCTTCGTCAAACAGGGGGTCTTGGCCGCTGTTGCTGCCGCCGATGCCGCTGTTGGCATTGCTGAACAAATCGTCGCTACCCACGCCGGAGGTGAGGATGTCTTCCACATAGTCGGGTGCGCCGAAGCCTTTGAGGTATTCGGCCACGCGCTGCACTTCGCTGTCGGCCACGAAGGCGCCGTGTACGCGCTGCGGGTAGCCGGTGCCGGGCGGCAGGAAGAGCATATCGCCTTGGCCGAGCAGGTTTTCCGCGCCCATTTGGTCGATGATGGTGCGGCTGTCCACTTTGGAGGCTACCTGAAAGGCGATGCGTGTGGGGATGTTGGCTTTAATCAGGCCGGTAATCACGTCCACGCTGGGGCGCTGGGTGGCGAGAATGAGGTGGATGCCTGCGGCGCGGGCTTTTTGGGCGAGGCGGGCAATCAGCTCTTCGATTTTTTTGCCGGACGTCATCATCAGATCGGCAAATTCGTCCACGATCACCACGATGTGCGGCAGAGTGATGAGCGGCTCGGGATTGTCGGGGGTGAGGCTGAAGGGGTTGGCCAGCCGTTCGCCGCGGGCAGCGGCATCTTTAATTTTTTGGTTGTAGCCGGCGAGGTTGCGCACGCCCACATGGCTCATCAGGCGGTAGCGTTTTTCCATTTCGTTCACGCACCAGGTGAGCGCGTTGGCGGCGAGTTTCATATCGGTTACCACCGGCGCGAGCAGGTGTGGGATGCCTTCGTACACGGAGAGCTCGAGCATTTTCGGATCGATCATGATCATGCGCACTTCGTCGGGCGTGGCTTTGAACAGCAGCGACAAAATCATGGCGTTCACGCCCACGGATTTGCCCGAGCCGGTGGTGCCTGCCACCAAAAGATGCGGTGCTTTGGCCAGGTCGGTTACCACCGGCTGGCCGGTGATGTCCTGCCCCAGCGCGAGGGTGAGCTTGGATTTGCTTTCGGCAAACACGGGCGAATTGAACACTTCGCTCAGGCGGATCATCTGCCGCTTGGGATTGGGTAGCTCCAAGCCCATGCAGGTTTTGCCCGGAATGGTTTCTACCACGCGGATGGCAGCCACGCCGAGCGATCGGGCAAGGTCTTTTTCCAGGTTAATCACCGAGTTGCCGCGCACGCCGACATCAGGCTCGATTTCGTAGCGGGTAATCACCGGGCCGGCATAAGCATCCACCACGTTTACTTTCACGCGGAACTCGGCCAGTTTTTCTTCGATTTTGATGCTGTTGTCCAGCAGCTGCTCTTCGCTGAGGGTGGCTTCGTTGTCGTATTGCGGCGGCAGGAGCAGCTCGTTCATCGGCACATGGTAGTGGCCGAAATCGGCAAACGATACGGCGGAAACGGCCGAAACTGGCGCGGGCTGCGGCGGCAGGTCGGGCAGGGGAGGGATGCCGGGCGCGGCAGTGGGCGCGGGGCTTGTCCACGCAGCTTGCGCCTGGGCTTCGGCTGCGCCTTGCTCCAAGGCTTGCTGCCATTCGTTGCCGTTGTCGAATTCGATGGCGGGTTCGGTAGCCGGTGCTTGCTCGGTGAGCGAGAGGTCGGGACGGAAGTGATATTGGGCACCGGCTTGGTCGGCGGTGTCTGAATACGTTTCAGCGGTATCGTCGCTCACAGTTTCAGCCAAGCTCCAAGGCGGGCTGTCTTCAACGGTGCTTTGCGGGAAAAAAATCGGTGGCTGTTCGGCGGGCAGCGCCGACTCCTCCTCAGTGGGCTGGGCGTCGGGGCTTTCGGGCGCAGTGCCATGATTGAAGGGGGTAAAGCGGGTGGAAATCGGCAGCGGTTGGGCTTGCTGGAGCGGCATAGCCGTCGGCACTTGTGCGCCCTGGCTGTGGTTCACGCGCGCAGCGGCTGGAATCACGCTCTCACGCACGGTTTGGCGTTTGAAGCGGCTGCGCTGGCGATTGGCCGGGGCATCGGTTTTGGCCAGATTAGCCAAGATTTCGTCTTCATTGATTACCGGCAAATCGGGCTGCTGTGGGGCAATGGTTGGTTGGGGCGCGGGCTGGGGTTGCCGGCGTGCACGCAGGCGCTGGCGCAGGAGGTTGTTGCGGATGTCGTCGGGGCTGATGGTGTGCCGCTCTTCGGCAGGCTCTTCAGGCACAGGCTCGGCTGCAGGCGGCAGGTGGGCTTGAATTTTTTCGCGCACATACTGCACGGCTGGATCGGCTGATGTGATTTCTTCGCGCGGTTCGGCGGCGGGGGAGGGGGCTTTAATCGGCCAGTTCAGCACCACAGGTTCCAGTGGCTTGGCTTCGGCTGCTTCGTTTTTATGCAGCATACGGGTGGCTTCGGAAAGGGAAATGATGCTCGGCTCAGGCTGGTTTTCTTCGTTTTCGATGTTTTCAGGTAGCCTGTGGCGGGTGGCTTCGGCTTCGGTGATTACCGGCAAATCGGCATCGGGAGCGGATAAATCGTGGATTTCCGGCTCATCGGTAGTGTTGGCTTCGGTTTCGGCGGCATTAGCATCTTCAATATGTTCCGCCTGTTCGGCAGTAGTTTCCGGCAGCAGGGTACTTACTTCTTCTGCGGCTGTTTCTTCTTCGGTGGGGCTGAAAATCGGCAGTTCTTCTTGATTTTCGCTCACGTTGCGGCGACGCGTTTTTTTCTTCACACCGCCGGCAAGCAGTTCGATTTTGCGCTGTAATTCGTCTTGCACTTTTTGATAGTGCAGCTTCACTTGGGTTTGCGCGCGCTGCGGCAGCACGTTGGGGCGGGCAGGCTGTTGCTGCAGGGTGTTTTCCGCTTCGATATCAGTGGATTGCTTATTGTTTTGGTGCCGGTTGAGATAGGTAAACTCCAGCAGCCATTCGCGCTCTTCGCGCGCACGCCACCACAAGAGCACGGCGATGCCGGCCAACAACAGAATCAGCAGAAAAACTAAAAACATAAACAGCGGCTCCCGAATTTGGCGCAAAGGCTGGTATTTTAACGTGTTTCCCGTCGAAATTAAACCTTGTGGCCTGGGTAAAAACTCGACTTTGGCGCATTTCTGCGTGATGTGCTTCCCGATGGTCTGCCTATCTGTATGATATGTTTGCGCGTTCTGTGATGCTGGCGCTTTGATTGTTGCTCAAATCTAAGGCTTTACAAAGATCTCCGCCCGCATATTGCGGGCGGAGGGGGATAGCCAAACGGTTTACTTCTTTGGAATATCAAAGGTGGATTTCGACATTGTCGATGAGGCGCGTATTGCCCAAACGGGCGGCGGCTAGCACCACCAGTTCGTTGTCGCCGACATGGGCTATCTGAAGATTGCCCGCGTGGCGGATTTCCACATAGTCCACCTGCCAGCCGGCCTGTTTCAGGTTTGCTGCAGCCTGTTGCTCCAGCGCGGCATAGTCGCGGTTGCCGTTTTCCACTGCGCGGGCAATGGCCTGCAATTCGCGGTAGAGCTGTGGGGCTTGTTTGCGCTCGGCTTCGCTCAGGTATTGGTTGCGGCTGGAGAGTGCCAGGCCGTCGGCGGCGCGGCCGATGTCTACCGGCACGATTTCCACCCGGAAATTCAAATCGGCAGCCATGCCTTGCAGGATGGCCAGCTGTTGGTAGTCTTTTTTGCCGAAGCAGGCGTAATCGGGCTCAACAATGTTGAACAGTTTGGCCACCACGGTAGCCACGCCGCGGAAATGCCCCGGGCGGAACGTGCCGCACAGCTCGTTTTGCAGATTGGGCGGCTCGACGTTGTATTGCTGGGCCACATGTGGATACAGCTCCTGCTCGTTCGGTGCGAAGAGTACGGCCACGCCTTCACCGGCCAGTTTGGCAGCATCCTGCTCCAGCGTGCGCGGATAGCGGTCGAAATCCTCGCCTTGGCCAAATTGTAGGCGGTTGACAAAAATGCTTACCACCACCTTGTCTGCCCGTTTGGCCGCTTCGCGCACCAAGGCCAGATGCCCTTCGTGCAGGTTGCCCATGGTGGGCACGAATGCCACGCTGCCGGCTTCGCGGCGCCAGTCGCGCAGTTCTTGAATGGTATGGATAATTTTCATGGCGGGTTTGCCCTATCAATAAAATGCGGCGCAGTATACTCCGCCATGCTGGGAGAGGCTACCTGAAAAAACAGATGGTGGGGTTTCAGGTAGCCTTCATTGTTGGGTCACAGCATGGAGCGTGGATGGCTTGTTTGTATTTATGTAATGCGGCTTATGCGCTTCAAAATTTCAGGTGCACTTCAAAATTTCAGGTAGCCTGAGCATGAGAAGGCTACCTGAAAAATATGCCGGATATGAAGCAGGCTACCTGAAAATTCTAAAATGGGTTTTCAGGTAGCCTTTCCGGGTATAAACAAACCTACTTCCGC
>NZ_KV795535.1:0-24349 GCF_001809035.1 Eikenella sp. HMSC061C02 | reverse complement strand
CCTACTTCCGCACCAGCCGCTCCGCCGCAGCACGGGCACGGATTTTGATTTCCTCTGTCAGATAATCCTTCATTTGTGCGTATACCAGCGTGACCACGGCAATGTCGTCGCTGAAGCCCAACGGGCCGAGCAGGTCGGGGATGCTGTCTATGGGGCTGACGAAATACACCAGCGCGCCCACGATAATCAGCTTGGCGCGTTTGGGCACGGCGGGCGATTGAAACAGGAAATACAGCGCATACAGCTGCTCCACCACCGGCCGCCCCAGCCGCAGCGCGAAACGGCGCAGTTTGCGCAAAAAGCCGTCCGGCTCAAAACGGCGACGGCGGAATTCCGGCACGAAATCTTCGGGGCGGACAGGGTTGTCTTGATTCATAGCAAACTCCTTGCGTTGGATAGGGCACAAATGGGCGCAGCAGCGGCAGGTTTCAAGTGGATTTATGTTCCGGGTGTCGGCTCGGAGCGATGCGTTTGCGGTTTACTACAAAAAATTTCAATATCCTCTAACGCATCTTCAGCCCTGCCCCGCAATTCGCTTACGGGCGAGTTTCGGAAAGACTCTAATAGCGCAACAATCCGCCTGTGGTCGCCCATATATCCGTGTAGCCTAGCCAAATGCCCGAAACAGGTTAAAGCCAGGCCGCTCACGGTCGGGTTGGTATTTTCGCTCAGTTTTACCAAATGGGCGGAAACCCAATCCACTTCTTCGCGATCGGCGTTAAAAACCATCTCTAAAATGGCATGGGTACATACCTCTGCATCAATAGAGAAGATTTTTTCCTCAATCTCGGCTTTGTTGAGCATCTTTTAATCTTCCGGCAATAGCAGCTGCGGGGTCATGGCGGCTTTCAGCTTGGCGTAGAGCCTGCCGCCTTCACCGCTTTTCACACCAAACCACCAAATACCGGATTTTTTCACCGTCCAATATTGTCTGGCCAGCCAGCCGCCGTTGAGCAGATAGCTGCAAAATTGCCCCAGCCAGGGCTGGTGCCCCACCAGTATCAAATAATCCGACCCTTTATGCGCGGCAATCAGCGCGGGCAGCTCTTCCACGTGGTTAATCGGATTAAGCTCGGATTTGACGGCATAGGGCAGGCCGAGCGCTTCGGCAGTTTGCTGACTGCGCAATGCTTGCGAAGCCCACACGTCTACTTGGTCGTTCAGATACGGCCGCAGCCACCGGGCAGCCGCATCGGCCTGCTGCCGGCCTTTGTCGGTGAGGCCGCGTTCCAAATCGGGTACGCCATCTTCAGCTTCGGCGTGCCGCCATAAAATCAGGTTCATCTTGCCTTCCTTATTCTCTGATACAATTCGCATCTTAATGCTTGGCAGCCTATGAGGCTACCTGAAAAGCATGGTTTCAATAACACAAACAAATGACAGCCTTTCCACACACCCTGCCGCCGCTGATTTGGCAGCCCGAACCGCCCGCCGTTTCCGCCGCCCTGCGCCGCCTGATACAGGCACCCTCGCTCACCCTGGACTTGCAGGCCACCGGCGCGGATTTCCGCGTTCAGGTAGCCTTTCAGGGCGAAAGGGCGCAACTGTGGTCGGGCGAAGAGCTGGCCGACAATGCGTTTCATGTGCGCCAGGTGTGGCTGCTGCTGAATGATACGCCGGTGGTGTGGGCGCGCAGCGTGTGCCGTTTAGCGGGCGCGTGGCCAAGCATCCTGGCTTGCGGCACGCAGCCTTTGGGCAAACGCCTGTTTGATGGCCGCCTGGCCGCCGAACGCAGCCCGCTCGCCTTCGCCGCCGTGCCGCCTGCGCAACAAGAACAAGCCGCCCAAGCCGTTTGCCTGCGCCGTTCGGTATTCGATTTGAACGGCGAAAAGATGGTGCTGACAGAAGGGTTTATGCCCGAGCTGGCGCGGTTTTTGGAGGAGTAGGGCGGTATTTTGCAGCAGACAGTATTTCAGGTAGCCTAAACCATCAGCTTCCACCCGGCTGTTTTATTGTGTAACACTCTTTTTCAGGTAGCCTTTGCCGCAGCCTCGAGGCTACCTGAAACCACACCCCGAGAACTCCCGTGCCTTTTCTTTCTTTCCTCCCCCCGAAGCAAGCCGAGCGTCTGGCCGTGTACCTGCAACTGATGCGCGCCGACAAGCCCATCGGCACGCTGCTTTTGCTGTGGCCCACGCTGTGGGCGCTGTGGATGGCTGCCGACGGGCTGCCCGATTTCGGCATTCTGTTTGCCTTCGTGCTAGGCACCTTTTTGATGCGCAGCGCCGGTTGTGTGATCAATGACTTTGCCGACCGCAATTTCGATGGCGCGGTGGCGCGCACCAAAAGCCGCCCGTTTGCCACCGGCAAAGTGAGCACGCGCGAGGCGCTGCTTTTGTTGTTGGTTTTGTGTGCCGCTGCCTGCCTGTGCCTGCTGCCATTGAATGCGCTCACCAAGCTGATGAGCTTGCCTGCGCTGTTTCTGGCCTTGAGCTATCCCTTTACCAAGCGCTTTTTCCCGCTGCCGCAGCTGTATTTGGGGCTGGCTTTTTCCTTCGGTATTCCGATGGCCTTTGCCGCCGTGCAAAACCA
The DNA here is from genome assembly GCF_001809035.1 of Eikenella sp. HMSC061C02. Lineage (NCBI taxonomy): Bacteria > Pseudomonadati > Pseudomonadota > Betaproteobacteria > Neisseriales > Neisseriaceae > Eikenella > Eikenella sp. HMSC061C02. The sequence goes on along the minus strand of NZ_KV795535.1, from coordinate 21,817 downwards.
TGTGCCGCCGCTGGCCTGGCTGCTGTTTGCCGCCAATGCCTGCTGGACGCTGGCCTACGACACCATCTACGCGATGGCCGATAAGGAAGACGACCTGAAAATCGGTATTCAAACCTCGGCCATCACTTTCGGCCGCCGCGATGCCGAAGCCGCCATGCTGTGCCACGCACTGTTCGTGCTGCTGATAGCCGCTGCCGGCTGCGCGATTCACGCCCGCTGGCCGTATTGGCTTGCGCTGGTGTACGCGGTGTGGCACCAATGCGGCCAATACCGTGCCATCCGCAGCCGCAACCGGGAAGCCTGTTTTAAGGTATTCTTATCCAACAACCGCATCGGCTGGGCTTTATGGCTCGGTTTGCTGGCGCATTACAGCGGCGGCTGATTAGGCTACCTGAAAGCTGGCCGCCGGGCACAAAATTGCCCTTCGGCGGCGGCACAGGTACAATCCTATCCTTAATGAATTTTTACGCAAGAGAAGTAACCATGAGCCTGATCGGCAATATCCTGCCCGTATCGCATATTGTGCTGGATTTGGAAGTGAGCAGCAAAAAACGCCTGTTTGAAGAAGCCGGCCTGCTGCTGGAAAGCGAATCCGGCCTGAGCCGCGCAGCTGTATTTGAATGCCTGTTTGCGCGCGAAAAGCTCGGCACCACCGCGCTGGGGCACGGCGTGGCCATCCCGCATGGCCGGCATGCCGAAGTGCAAGCGGCCACCGGCGCGTTTATCCGCTTGAAAGAAGCCGTGGATTTTGATGCGCCCGACAGTGAGCCGGTATCGCTGGTGTTTGTGCTGCTGGTGCCGGAAAATGCTTCCGGCGAGCATTTAGAAGTGCTATCTGCCTTGGCCATCAAGCTTTCAGATAAAGCCGTGCGCGAGCAGCTTTTGCTTGCCGAAAGCGCTGAAGCCGCCCACCGCATCCTCACCGCATAACCAACAGGACGCCCATGCCCAGCATCTCCGTGCGCAAGCTCTATCAAGACAACCAGGCCAAGTTGAGTTTGGCTTGGTCGGCCGGCACGGCGGGCGCAGACAACCGCATCAGCGTGGATGCCGACAAACCTGTGTTGGCGCTGGTGGGGCATTTGAATTTTATCCATCCCAACCAAGTGCAGGTGTTGGGCGTGGCCGAAGTGGCTTATTTAGATAAGATGGCCGCCGGGGAAGTGAAGGCGAGTCTGGACGAACTCTTCGATTTGAGCATCGCCCTGGTGATTGTGGCCAACGATCTGCCCGTGCCTTTCATGCTGCGCGATTATTGCCACACCCATAACGTGCCGCTGCTCACCTCCAAAACCGAAAGCCCGTTTTTGATGGACGTGCTGCGGATTTACCTGCAGCGCGTGCTGGCCGCCTCCACTGTGAAGCACGGCGTGTTTTTGGACGTGTTTGAAATCGGAGTGCTGCTGATGGGCGCGTCCGGCTTGGGCAAGAGTGAGTTGGCCTTGGAGCTGATTTCGCGCGGGCACGGCTTGGTGGCCGACGACGCGGTGGAACTCTACCGCACCGGTCCGGAAACGCTAGAAGGGCGCTGCCCGGCCGTATTGCGTGATTTTCTCGAAGTGCGCGGCCTGGGTGTGCTCAATATCCGTACCATTTTCGGCGAAACCGCCGTGCTGCCCTCCAAGCAGCTTAAACTCATCATCAACCTGACGCTGGCCGACGACAACTACATGAAAACGCTCGACCGCCTTTCCATCCAGAGCGAAACCGAAACCATCCTCAACGTGGCCGTACGCTCGGTTACGCTGCCGGTGGCCGTCGGCCGCAACCTCGCCGTGCTGGTGGAAGCAGCGGTGCGCAACTATATTCTGCAGGCGCGTGGCAAAGACAGTACCAAAGAATTTTTAGAACGCCATACCGCCATGCTGAGGGAAGACGAACGCAGCCATGAGGATAGTGCTGATTAGCGGGCTGACCGGCTCGGGAAAAACAGTTGCCTTAAAACTGCTCGGTGATATGGGCTTCACTTGCGTGGACAATATTCCGCCCGCGCTCCTGCCACAATTGGTGGCTCAATCTGCTGCCAGTAAAATCAGCAAGCTGGCCATCAGCCTCGATATCCGCCTGCCGTATCCCCAAGACACCATCCAAAACTGCCTGCGTGCCATCCGCCGCCAAGGCCACCCACTGCGCTTGTTGTTTCTTGATGCCGACACCGCTACCCTTATCCGCCGGCTTGACCGCCACGGCCGCCGCCATCCCCTCGCCGCCACCACCCTTACCTTGGCCGAAAGCATCGCCGCCGAGCGGCAAATGCTCCAACCGTGGCAGAGTTTCGCTTTTTGCATCAACAACTCCCACGACAGCATCGGCGATTTGAAATTCCGCATCCAGGAGTGGTTAGCTCTCAGCCACGGCGGTTTGCAGGTGGTGATCGAATCATTCGGCTTCAAATACGGCGCGCCGCTGGATTTGGATTTCCTCTTCGACACCCGTGCCTTGCCCAACCCGTATTACGATGAAAACTTGCGCGAACTCACCGGCCGAGACGAAGCTGTGCGCGCCTATTTCGCCCAATTTAAAATCGTGCAGCAGATGGTAGCCGACATCAGCGGCTACCTAAACCGCTGGCTATCCGAATATGCCCGCCAAACCCGCGTACACATGCTCGTGGTCGGCATCGGCTGCACCGGTGGTCAGCACCGCTCCGTATTCGTGGCCGAAGCCGTGGCCGAACGCCTGCGCGACTATCCCGTGTGGGTGCGCCACCGCCAGCTTCCTACCACCGCCGCCCACCGCGCGTGAGTGCCAAGCATATTTGCTTTGGTTGAAGTTTGAGTTTCAGGTAGCCCCAACACCACAGGCTACCTGAAAACGAGGCCTCCGCAGGAGGACGAGTTTCTGTGGAGCGGACCGAGACTTCCGAGGGAAGGTGAGTTTCTGCAGCGCTAAAAAGATCAGTTTCAACACCGCCAACCCGTATCCCCAATATTTTCAGGTAGCCTTTCCCTGCCAAAGGCTACCTGAAACCAATAGAAAGAAAACATCATGAGCATCCAATGGTTTCCCGGCCATATGCACAAAACCAAAAAAGCCCTCATCGAGCGGCTGAAAAGCACCGATATGGTCATCGAAATGCTGGATGCCCGCCTGCCCGCCTCCAGCCAAAACCCCCTGCTGGCCCAGCTCTCACGCGGCAAGCCCAAGCTCTATCTGCTCAACAAACAAGACCTTGCCGACCCCGAGCTCACCCGCGTGTGGCTGGCCGAACTGCAAAACCGGCCCAACACCAGCGCCTTGGCCCTTGATGCTTCCGAACGCCAGGCCGCCCAAAAAATCACCGCTGCCTGCCGCGCGCTGGTTCCTCATCGGCAAGGCATCGACCGTCCCCTGCGCGTGCTCATTTGCGGCATCCCCAACGTAGGCAAATCCACCCTGATCAACGGCATGATCGGCAAAAAATCCGCCAAAACCGGCAACGAACCCGGCATCACCAAAACCGAACAGCGCCTGCTGCTTGCCGACGACTTCTGGCTCTACGACACCCCCGGCATGCTGTGGCCGAAAATCATCGTCCCCCAAAGTGGCTACAACCTCGCTGCCAGCGGCGCAGTAGGCCGCAATGCGCTGGACGAAGAAACCGTCGCCCTCGAGCTGCTCAACTATCTGCGCCAGCACTACCTGCCCCAGCTGCAAGCGCGTTACCAAGCCGACCCGGAAGAGAGCCCAAGCTGGCAAGACACCGACTGGCTCGAATGGATCGGCCGCCGGCGCGGCGCCCTGCTTGGAGGTGGCCGCATCAACTACCAAAAAGCCGCCGAAAACACCCTCACCGATTTTCGCGACGGCCAAATCGGCCGCATCACCCTCGAAACCCCCGAGCAATGGCAAGCCTGGCTTGCTGCCGCCCGAGAAGAAGAAGCCCGCCTGCAAGCCAAACGTGCCGAGCGGCAGGCCGAACGGCGTAAGGGTAAATAGGCGATATATGCCAAAGGCTACCTGAAAGCATACAAGCTGCTTTTCAGGTAGCCTTTGTTTTCTTTGTTTATCGCTTTACCATGTTGCTACAGAATCTCAAACAACCTTGCCAATAATACATCCTGCAGCACCAGGCGCGTTTCGGGTTGTAGCAGCAGCTGCGCGAGCGGCAAATCAAGCTTTACACCTGAAACGGTTTGGCGCAGGCTGGATAGAGTCTTCATGCGATTCTTTTGTTCAAATAGGTCCGCCATATCGGGTTTGATGTGGAAATGCCAAAACGGCTCGGTCTTCATATGGTAAAGCGGCATACCGAATTTTTCCTGATGGTAGTCATTCGCTACCCACAGCTGCCATTGTTTCCGAAACACCATCTGCCATTCAATTAACAATTCGTCAGAAAATTTAATCTGCTCTGTTCTCAAGCTGCCTGAAGCATATAGAAGACACAGGCTGTACAGCAAAATAAATTTGTGCGGTGACTGATTTTGCGCATAAGTAAAACTGGTATGCAACCCTCGGAATTGTTCTGCATATTTCAACAAGACCGGTAAATCTATCATACCGAGCCCTCCTGAAAACCCCGAACCACCTCAGACGCATCCCAATCCAAAGCCCGACAGTATTCGATAAATTCAAATATATCCATCCGTCTGTCACCTGTTTCCACTTTTCCTACGAACGAATGCACCACATCCATCCGTTCCGCCAACGCACGTTGCGACAACCCCAAATCCAAGCGTCGTCGGATAAGGAGCTGTCGCAATTTCGTATGTTCCTTGGAATGAACCGACAGCCGGATGTTCTTCATTGCACCGATTTTAGGTACAATCACGAATGCACCTGTTTTCGGTGCAAATGAGAAAATGTATGAAAGTTATCCACATAAATACAGCCGATCCGTTTGAGGATATACGCCAAAACATCGCTGAAGAATATTTGAGCGAAACACAACACTACCCTTGGATTGTTACCTTTTCAGGCGGCAAGGACAGCACCCTTGTCGCCCATTTGGTGTTTGACATGCTGCTTTCGCTGCCGCCAATGCTGCGGACGCGGCAGGTGTTCTTCGTTTCCAACGACACGCTTGTGGAAAGCCCGCTAGTGGTGAAACACATGCGCCAATCTTTGGCGGAAATCCTGCGCGCCGCCGAAATTTTCAGGCTGCCTGTCAGCGGAGAAATCACCGTGCCGAAATTGCAGGACACGTTTTGGACGCTACTCATCGGCAAAGGCTACCCCACGCCCAACCGCTCGATGCGCTGGTGTACCGACCGCCTCAAAATCCAACCAACCAGCGGCTACATCCTGCAAAAGGTGAACGAAAACGGCAAAGCTATCATCGTGCTGGGCGTGCGCAAAGACGAATCCGCCACCCGCAAGGCCAGTATCGAAAGCCACAAGAATCTGGAAAACAGCAACCTGACCCCGCACGGCGATTTGAAGAACGCGCTGGTGTACCGACCGATTGCCGATTTGAGTACCGACGACGTGTGGGAATTCCTTGCGGCCAACGACCCGCCCTGGGGCGGCACGCACAACGGTTTAATCAAGCTCTACCGCGAAGCCGCCGGCGGCGAATGTCCGATTGTGCTGTCGCAGGAAGAAGCCCCCGGTTGCGGCACCAATTCCAGCCGCTTCGGCTGCTGGACATGCACGGTGGTCAATAAGGACAGAAGCCTGCAGGGCTTTGTGGACGCGGGGAAAAACCACTTTGTTGGAAGCGGTTTACCTGTGCCTGTATGACGCGGATGCGGTCAGCCATTTGCAGCGGGCCGGCTTGAACAGCAAAGATGTCAATTACCCGAATTTCCTGCAGGCTGCCCTGCATCACAAAGCAGCGCCGCAATACGGCCGATACCGCATCGAGCTGGAAATTGAAATCCGCCAACGGCGGCAAGGTAAGATTTGCGGCCTGAAAATCCGCCGGAAATGGCATTTCAATGAGAAAAGGCAATTTGAACGCGAAAGCACTGAAACGCGGGCAGACGTGCTGGTTGACGACCGCTACCTGCCTGTCGATTTAGCCGAATTGGACAAATATCTCAACACTTACGCCCTGCCGTTCGATTATGCGCCGTTTTTCTTTTTCGACGGCGAAAAAATCGTGCAGGCTGCAGAACGCAGCGGCACGGGTATGTGGCTCAATACCGCCCTGAAAGGCCTGTTGGGCGTAACCCTGCTGACGCGGCTTGCAGACAGCCTTGGCGATTACCGCAAACGCTGCATTTCCGAAAACGCGGGCAAAAAGATGCAGGAAGATTTGGACAAAGCCGAAAGCGCATTGACTTCTGCCCAAGTGCAATATGATGTATTCCGTGAAGAATGGGAAAAAGTACAACAGGAATGGGCGCATTGGGATGCGGAAAGAAGCAGGCTGCAACAGCAGATCGGCGGCGGCAGCGACATCCGCACTTCGCAGGATTTGCTGATGCAGCGGGAACGGCTGGAGAAGGAAATGGACGATTTCAATGCGAAGGTCAAGGCGGCGGTTAAAGCCATGCCGCTGGCCTTCCTGCCTTCAGACGGCCTGAACGCGCTAAAAATCAAACTCGAACGAGAAGCCAACCGCCTGCACCATGAAGCCGGCAGGGAGCAGATTGCGGGACGGGTAAACGATTTTTGGAGCGCGTTTGTCGGCAGCGGCAAAGTCAAAGAAGTATTGGGGCGTTCGGCTTGCGCCATTTTGGAAGACCCGCTGATGAAGGAAGCTGTAGCCGAATGCTGGAACGAATTATTTTACCCGTTGCCTGAAAATTGCGCCGAAACTATCGAGCACAACTATCTCTCGAAAAACGCCCATGCTGAAATCCAAAACGAAATCAGCCGCATACAGGGTATGCCACAAGGAAGGATAGGCAGCCTGCTGGCCGATATCGAACAGCGGCGGAGCGAACAAAAACAAGTCTTGGAAGAATTGGAGCTGCTCAAAGGCAGCAACAAAGACGAACTGGTGGAACAGCTCAAACAGGCGAACAAGCAGGCCGATATACTGAAAGAACGTTCGGGCAGCCTGAAAAGCAACGTGTTGGAAAAAGAAAAAGAATGCCGGCGCAAAAAGGATGAAGTCAGCAAACTGCAAGACAAAATCAGCGACAGCAACCCGCTGATGGTGAAGTCGCGCCGTGGGGGACAGGTAGAAAAAGTTATTGCCGCATTGACCGATGCTCTAATGCGGCAAAAGGCGGGTGAAATCGGTGAAACCGCCACCCGCATCAACCGCACCATTGCACACGATGACCGCATCCACAAAATCAGCATCGAAGCCGACGGAAGGATGGGGCTTTACGGCCGCGACGGCAGGGAAGCGCAGGTCGATTTGTCGGCCGGACAAATGCAAATTCTGATTATGTCGCTGGTGTCGGCATTGGCGGAAGTTACCCACTATCCTGCCCCCTTTGTCATCGATACCCCTTTGGCACGTTTGGATGAGGGCCACCGAGAAGGTTTGTTCAAGCATTGGAGTGGGCTGGAACAGCAGGTGATTTTGTTGTCGCAGGACACCGAAATCACCCCCGAAGTGTACCGCCGTCTCGACCCGCATATCGGCCGCACCTATCTGGTGGAAGCCGAATCGCTGGACAGCGCGGGCGCATGTTCACGTGTAACTGCCGATGTTTATTTCGAATAATTAAAGGAACAATACATGTATCTGCTGCCAGACAACCGCCAGTGGGATTCCGACTATTTCCATACCCTGATTAGCGACAAACACATTATTTCCAGCAGCGAAGCCAAAGCCATACGCGAAAAACTCACCCACGCAGGTGCGTTGCCGCATCTGGACAACAACTACGAGTGGGCGGTACTCTGTATCGGCTATTGCTTTGCCAAAGGCTGGGCTCGCCAGCCGGAAAATTTGACTGCCGCCCCCGATACCAAAGGCATCGACATCCCTTCTTTCCAAACCTGCTTTCAAGACCATTCGCGGCTTTGGCTTGCCCTGTTGAGCGAAACCCTGTTCCACATCAGGCAAGGGAAACCGGCGGGAAAAGATGATTTGTACAAACTAATTGCCGACCTGTGGCATACCGGCGCGCTTGGTTTGCATGCGTTTTGGGAACGTTGCAGACAATTCAAACCCGATGACGATTTGGCACAACGGCAGGCCTTTTTGAACGAATTGGCCGAATTGGCCATTAAAAACAGCAGCGGACGGCACAGCATGGGGAAAAATTCTTTTTCAGACGGCCTTCATGCAGAAAATGTCGGGACACTCAATGCAGCCTGCACCAAACTCAAAACCGCACTGGACAAAACAGTCGGAAAAGGCGGTACGATACAGCCCGAATACGGCGGCGTGCGCTACGACTGCCTGCGCGTACAGTTCGACCGCTATGTGGATTTGGAAAAATACCACAGCCAAATCTGCTCCGAATTGGGCATCGGGGATGACGAAATGCGCTGCGGACGCATACGCGGCGAAGCCAACACTTGGCACATCAACATCCTGCGTTCACAAGATACCTGGCGGCAATATGGACAAGATGAGTTTCAGACTGCCTTGCAGCAATACCGTGCATCGGCACGGCGATTCAAACTGCCAGTGTGTATCGGCTTGGACGAACGCGGCGAACCCGTGTTTCAAGATTTCGCCACCGCGCCGCATGTGATGGTGGGTGGGGAAACGGGGGCGGGGAAATCGGTACTAGTGCGCTCGATGCTGGCTTCCCTGTTCGAACTCGCCCCGCAGGATGAAACGGAAATCGCTGTGTGTTATTGCAAAGTTTCTGCGGATTTTGCCGCCTTCAAAGACCGTCCGAATTTATGGCAGGGGCACATAGTCAGCGATGCGGAAGAAGCTGCTGAAATATTGTCGTCTTTTGCTGATGAGATGGATAAACGATACCGTCTGATGGACGAATATGGTGCGAAGGATATTGCAGAAGTCCCGCAGCCCGCCCGCCCGAAATATATTGTTATCGTGATTGACGAACTGGCCGACCTTATCGATGTCAGCAGCGAGGCAGAAGGGCATTTGGTGCGGCTGGCACAAAAAGCGCGTTCCGCAGGAATGTATCTGCTGTTAGCAACGCAACGCCCCGATGCGAAAACACTCAGCGGCCGCCTGCGCGACAACCTGCCGACCAAAATCGCGCTGAAAACAGGCAAACGCCAGTCTTCAGAGATTATCTTGGGCGAGCGAGGCGCCGAAAACTTAACGGCCAAAGGCGACCATCTGGTGAAATGGAATAACGGCGCAGCACAGTTTTTACATGGATATAATGTGTAGTTAAAGAGATATTAAGAGGCTACCTGAAAGCATACGAACTGCTTTTCAGGTAGCCTTTGTTTTGCTGTGCCAAGGGTTATTTCACCAGCTTCAGGCCTTTGTGTTTGCCGGCGGGTTTGCTGTCTTTGCCGCTGTTGCCCGCTTCGGGTTGGGGCGGGGTGCCGGGTTCGTAGGGCGTGATGTCGAAATTCATGCCTTCGCCGGTTTCGCGGGCATAGATGGCGCCGATGTGGCCGACCGGAATCCAAATATCGTGCGCCACACCACCGAAACGGGCGGTGAAGCTGACCCAGTCGTTATCGATGTTCAGGCCGGCGCAGGCGGTGGCGCCGATATTGAGGATGATTTGGTTGTCTTTCACAAACTGCATGGGCACGCGGGTATGCTCGTTTACCCATACTTGGATGTAGGGCGTGTGGCCTTGGTTGCTGCACCATTCGTGCAAAGCGCGGATGAGGTAGGGTTTGAGGGTGGGATTCATGGGTAAGATTCCTGTGGGGCGAAAGGCTACCTGAAAAACATATCGCTAGAATACTTTTCTTCTTAGCACGTTGGCTGGCCGCCTGGAATGAAAAATCATGCTTTCAGCTAAAAGCCGCTTGTTTAGACAACGCGGAAGCGGTTTCCAAACAAACGGCCTATATGCTTAGCGGCGCATGGCTTTTTCGGCGGCGGTGAGCGCGGCGATAAAGGATTCGCGTTGGAAAATGCGCTCGGCGTATTTCAGGATGGGCGCGGCGGATTTGCCCAGTTTGATGCCGTAGTGGTCGAGCCGCCACAGCAGGGGGGCGATGGCCACGTCGATCATGGAGAAGTCGTCGCCCAGCACGTATTTGTTTTTGGAGAAGGCGGGGGCGAGTAGGGTAAGGCCTTGGCTGATGGCTTCGCGCGCTTTAGACTGCTCTTTGGCCGATGTATCGGGGCTTTCGAGTTTTTGCACGTGGCTGAACAGTTCTTTTTCCATGCGGAACAAGACCAGGCGGCCGCGACCGCGCATCACGGGGTCGCCAGGCATAAGCTGCGGATGGGGGAAGCGTTCGTCGATGTATTCGTTGATGATGTTGGACTCAAACAAGATAAGGTCGCGCTCAACCAATACGGGAACTTGGTTGTAGGGGTTCATCACGGAGAGGTCTTCGGGTTTGTTGAAGATATCTACATCTTTGATTTCGAAATCCATGCCTTTTTCGTATAGCACGAAGCGGCAGCGGTGGCTGAAGGGGCAGGTAATGCCTGAGTATAAAACCATCATAACTGTATTCTCCCTAAACGGTGTCGCCGGCTTGGCAAGACTGCCGGCGTATGCCAGCCGCGTATTATAGCCTGTCGGTGGTTTTATGGCTAGAAAATAGGTGTAACTTAATGATGTTTATATGATTAATTTAAATTTGAGATGGAATGAAAGGCTACCTGAAAAGCAAGTAATGTTTCAGGTAGCCTTTGTTGCCGGATGCGGTGTGTCAGCGCTGCATCATATCTTCAAATCCGGCATTGTTCCGTTTGGCACAAGCTTGGCGGGCCTGTTCGATTTCTTGCAGTTGGCGGGCATTGTTTGCAATGCTGGCAGAATTAACTATGGTTTGCGGGATGGGCAGGTAGTTGGTTCTGTATTCGCCGCTGAAGCCTTGCAGCGGGAAAGCGGTTAGCTGCCGGATGTCGGCAGCAAGCTCCTTCAAGCTGGTTCTGCTGTTGTTGCAGTGGAAGTCATGTACCGTGCAATGGCAAGAGGAGACTTCTTGGTTGGTGATATCGTAAGGTATCCTATTTTTCCAGGCAATTTGCGGCACCTGGCCGGCCGTGTGCACGGTACTGCCGCTGCTTGCGTTGTTGTAGATAACCAGTTCCGGGGCACGGCCTTGGATGTCCCATTGCACGGCATTAGAACTACTTAGAATCAGGATGTATGGGGTGTTGCCGGTCGGCGTCTGCAGGATGAGGCTGTTATTCCTGTTGCTGCTCTCATTTACACTGACTGCATAGGCCACAGTTTGTGCTGGCAGCTGTCTGGCGGTCACGGCGGCAGGTAGATCGGAGCTATCCATCTCTTCGATTACCGGGGCAACAGTAAGCTGGAAGCCGGTAGTGTGCCAATTATTGATGTACTCTACTTCGAGCAGGTAGTCGCCAGGCTCGAGCCATACCATTTGGTTTTCACTTGAGTTTTCTGATTCAGCAATGATGTGGCGATTCAGCATCACGCGCATTTTTGCCCAGCTGATGTCTGCCGAAATGCGGTAGCTCCCGCGTTGCGGAACATGCAGCCGGCCAGCCCAGTAGGCGCCAAAGTCTTCAGACGGAATCTTGAGGAATTGGTCGAAAGGATAGTTGATGGCAATGCTGTTTACCGTTTCGCGGCCAATGACCTGTTTAGGCTGGTTGGTGTTGATATACCAGGCAAAATAGCCTTGCGAAGGCGTAGACTTCTGCGGATTGAAGGTATCTCCCCAGCTATGATCGGCAAGTGGATAGCTGCCAAGCGCAGCAGGTTGCTGCTTGTCGTCTTGAGGTGGAACGGGTGGTTCGGTTTCCAAGGGCGGGATAGCAGCGATGGGTTCCGGTTCTTTTCCTAAGCTGATACCAGAGGCATCGAGGGTGGTAATAGGAGGATTGTTTTCTTGAGCATGCCCGCCGGATGATGCCCGCAGATCAGGAAAGGCAAACCACAAACCCATACCTAGGGCGGCAAAAATCAGAATAGGCAGTAATATCTGTGTAGCCGGAGGTTTTTCGTTTGTTTTCATCGCGCAATTCCTGGGATAAAGGGAATGGGCAGTTGGGGCTGACTGATTCAGTTGAATGGAAAGTAGCCTAAATATCCAGCTCGGCTTTGTCGCCTTCGGCTTCCATCCAGCTGCGGCGCTGGGCGGATTCGCCCTTGCCCATGAGCTTCACAAATACGTTGTGGGTGGGCTCGCTGCTGTGTTCAGGGATATGCACGCGCAGCAGGCGGCGGGTGTCGGGGTGCATGGTGGTGTCTTTGAGCTGGTCGGGATTCATTTCACCCAGGCCTTTGAAGCGGCTGATGGAGTATTGGTTTTCGCGCAGGCCTTCTTTGCGCAGTTTTTCCAGAATGCCTTCGAGCTCGACTTGGTCGAGGGCGTAGAATTTGCGCGCGGTTTTTTTTCTGCCTTGGGCGGCCACGTCCACACGGAACAGCGGCGGCTGGGCAACGTAGATGTGGCCGCGGCGGATGAGCTCGGGGAAGTGGCGGTAGAAGAGAGTGAGCAGCAACACTTGAATGTGCGAGCCGTCGACGTCGGCATCGGAGAGGATGGCGATTTTGCCGTAGCGCAGGCCGGAGAGGTCGGGGTTGTCGCCTTCGCCGTGCGGGTCTACGCCGATGGCCACGGAAATGTCGTGGATTTCGGTGTTGGCGAAGAGTTGGTCGCGGTGCACTTCGAAGCTGTTGAGCACTTTGCCGCGCAGGGGCAGGATGGCTTGGGTGTTGCGGTCGCGGGCAAGTTTGGCGGAGCCGCCGGCGGAATCACCTTCCACAAGGAAAAGCTCGTTTTCGCGGATGTCTTCGCTTTCGCAGTCGGTGAGCTTGCCGGGCAGCACGGAAATGCCGCTGCCTTTGCGTTTTTCGATTTTCTTCACCGAACGCATGCGCTCTTGGGCTTGTTTGATGGCGAGCTCGGCAATTTTCTTGCCGGCTTCGAGGTTTTGGTTGAGCCACAGTTCGACGGGGTCGCCGGCGAGGGCGGCCACGAGTTTGAGTGCGTCGCGGTTGGTGAGTTTGTCTTTGGTTTGGCCTTGGAATTGCGGGTCGAGCATGCGCACGGAAAGCACAAAGGCGACGCGGTTGAATACGTCGTCGCTTTGGATTTTCACGCCGCGCGGCAAGAGGTTGTGGTGGGTGATGAAGTTGGATACGGCGTTGAACAGGGCTTGTTTGAGCCCGGCTTCGTGGGTACCGCCGGCGGGGGTGGGGATGAGGTTGACATAGCTTTCGGTGGTGATGCGGCCTTCTTCCAGCCAGGTGAGCGCGCAGGATACGCCTTCGCCGTCGGCAAAATCGCCGTGGTGGCTACCTGAAACATGGTTTTGCAGCGTAAGCAGGGGCAGGGTGTTTTCCTGCCCGGCCAGCAGGGTTTTCAGGTAGCCTTCCAGGCCGTCGGGGTAGTGCCAGGTTTGGGTTTCGGGCAGGCCGTTGTGCCATCGGGTGAGGGAAACGGTTACGCCGGGCAGCAGCACGGCTTTGGCCCGCAGCAGGCGTTCGATTTCGGCGATGTCGTAGTTGGGGCTTTCGAAGTAGCGGGCATCGGGCCAGATGCGTAGGGTGGTGCCGCTGTCTTTGGCGGGGCATTTGCCGGTTTCGACCAAGGGCTCGACCACGTCGCCGCCGGCAAAGGCGATGCGGTATTCGCGCCCTTCGCGGCGCACGGCCACTTCGAGGCGGCGGGAGAGGGCGTTGGTTACGGATACGCCCACGCCGTGCAGGCCGCCGGAGAAGGCATAAGCGCCATCGCCGCTGGTTTTGTTGAATTTGCCGCCGGCATGCAGACGGGTGAACACCAGCTCGACCACGGGCACGTTTTCTTCTGGATGCAGACCCACGGGAATGCCGCGCCCGTTGTCGGATACGGAAAGCGAGCCGTCTTCGTGGATTACCACATCGATGCGGCTGGCGAAGCCGCCCAGCGCTTCGTCGGCAGCGTTGTCGATGGCTTCCTGGCAGATGTGGGTGGGGCTGTCGGTACGGGTGTACATGCCGGGTCGTTCTTTCACCGGCTCCAGGCCTTTGAGGACTTTGATGCTGCTTTCTGAGTATTGCTTGGTCATGGGTGTGTTCACGTTTTAAATCCGGCCTATTTTAGCATATTAGGATTGGCGATTTATGGCTATCCAAGCTGTGCCGGGCCTACAAGAAACAGGCTACCTGAAAACGAGTGGAACAAAATTTCAGGTAGCCTGTGTTGGGAATGGGGCTGGGCTTTAGCCTGCCTCAACATCTTGCTGCAAGGCGGCGAGCAGTTCGGCCTGGCTGCACACGGCGGTGCCGAGTTTGGCTACCACCACACCGGCGGCGGCATTGGCGATGTGCATGGCTTGGCGCAAATCCAGTTTGGCGGCTAGGCCGAGGCCCACGGTGGCGATAACGGTATCACCCGCGCCGGATACGTCGAACACTTCCTGCGCGCGGGTGGGCTGGTGGCTGATGTGGTCGGGCTCATACAGGCTCATGCCTTCTTCGCTGCGGGTGAGCAGGATGGCGTTTAATTGCAGGTGGCGGCGCAGGGCTTCGGCTTTTTCAGTGAGATCGGCTTCATTTTCCCACGAGCCGACCACTTGGCGCAGTTCGTTGCGGTTGGGGGTGATTAGGCTGGCACCGGCATATTTTTCGTAGTCGTCGCCTTTGGGATCGATCAGCACGGGTTTATTGTGATCGCGGGCGAAATCAATCATATCGGCTACCTGAAACAGGCAGCCTTTGCGGTAGTCGGAAAGGATAACCGCATCGTAGTCCGGTAGCAGGCTGCGGAAACGGCGGTTGAGCCGATCCAGCACGTCTTGGCTGGGCTTCTCTTCAAAATCAATGCGCAAAAGCTGCTGGTTACGCGACAGCACACGCAGTTTGACGGTGGTGTCGATGGTTTCATCGCGTTCTAAAAAGGTTTGTACGCCATTGCTTTGAACGATTTTTTCCAGTTCGTTGGCAGCCTCGTCTTGGCCAACCACCGACAACAGGGCTGCCTGCCCACCCAGGGCCGCGATGTTGCGCGCCACGTTGCCGGCGCCGCCGGCACGCTGATCCATACGTTCGATTTTGGCCACAGGCACAGGGGCTTCGGGGGAAATACGCTCCACTTCGCCAAACCAGTAGCGGTCGAGCATGGTGTCACCCACCACCAGCACACGGGCGGATTGGAGGAGCGAAATTAGGTTGGCAGGCAATGTTGGCATAATGGCTAACCTCTTAATGAATGGGGTGGGCAGGCTACCTGAAAATCATGATCTATGTTGGGCAGGCTGCAAAATGAACTCAGCAGCGGCCTGCACGTGGATTTCCGTGGTGTCGAACAGCGGCGCGGCAGTATCTTCGGGGCGCACCAGCAGGCCGATTTCGGTGCAGCCGAGGATGATGCCCTGTGCGCCTTGGGCGGCCAGCCGTTCGATGGTTTGCACATAGAAACGGCGGCTGTTTTCGGTAAAGTTGCCCACGCAGAGCTCTTCGAAAATGATGCGGTGGATTTCGGCCTGTGCGCCTTCATCCGGCACGATGGCTTGGATGCCGCGTTCGGCCAGACCCTCGCGGTAGAACGCGTCCTGCATGGTAAAGCGTGTGCCGAGCAGGCCGACGGTGCGGATGCCTTGTGTGCGGATGCGTTCGGCCACGCTGTCTAAAATATGCAGGAAGGGCACGCCGATGGCGGCCTGTATCGGGGCGGCAACTTTGTGCATGGTGTTGGTGGCCAGAAGGACGGCGTCTGCGCCGGCCTGCTCCAGAGTACGGGCGGCTTGGGCGAGGATTTCGCCGGCTTTGTGCCAATCGCCGCGCTGCTGGCAATCCACGATTTCTTGAAATTCCACGCTGGCGAGCAGGATGGGCGCACTGTGGTTGCCGCCTTTTTGCCGGGTGATGAGGCGGTTGATTTGAGTGTAGTAGGCGGCGGTACTTTCGGGCGACATGCCGCCGATGATGCCGAGTGTGTTCATGCGGTCTTTCTTTCGGATGGGTTTCAGGTAGCCTGTGGGCAGTACGGGCTACCTGAAAATGCAATCCGGCAGCGTTAAAACTTATTCGCCCATCGCGGCCAGGAGTTCGGCCTGGTGTTCGGCAATCAGGGCGTTGGTGATTTCTTCCATATCGCCGTCCATCACGAAGTCGAGCTTATGCAGGGTGAGGTTGATGCGGTGGTCGGTAACGCGGCCTTGCGGGTAGTTGTAGGTGCGGATGCGTTCGCTGCGGTCGCCGCTGCCGATGAGGGATTTGCGTTCGGCGGCTTCTTTGGCCTGGGCTTCGCGCTTTTGTTTGTCGTTCAGGCGGGCGGCGAGCACCTTCATGGCTTGGGCTTTGTTGGCGTGCTGGCTGCGGCCGTCTTGGCATTCCACCACCATGCCGGTGGGCAGGTGGGTGATGCGGATGGCGGAGTCGGTTTTGTTGATGTGTTGGCCGCCGGCGCCGGATGCGCGGAAGGTGTCGATGCGCAGTTCGGCGGGGTTGAGCTGGATTTCTTCGAGCTCGTCGGCTTCGGGCATCACGGCCACGGTGCAGGCGGAGGTGTGGATGCGGCCTTGGCTTTCGGTGGCGGGCACGCGCTGCACACGGTGACCGCCACTTTCAAATTTGAGTCGGCCGTAGGCGCCGATGCCGGCGATGCGGGCGATGACTTCTTTGTAGCCGCCCAAATCGCTTTCGTTGGCGGAAACGATTTCGACCTGCCAGCGGTTGCGCTCGGCATAGCGGGTGTACATGCGCAGCAAATCGGCGGCAAACAGGGCGGCTTCATCGCCGCCGGTGCCGGCTCGGACTTCGAGGAAAATATTTTTGCCGTCGTCTTCGTCTTTGGGCAGCAAAAGTTTTTGCAGCTCGGTATCCAGCGTTTCGATTTTGGCTTTGGCGGCCTCGATTTCTTCGGCAGCGAAGTCTTTCATTTCGGGGTCGGCAAGCATGTCTTCGGCGTCGGCAAGGTCGCTTTCGGCTTGGCGGTATTGGCGGTAGGCTTCTACCACGGGGGTGAGCTCGGCATGCTCTTGGTTGAGCTGGCGGAAGCGGTTGATGTCGGCAGTGGCCTCGGGGGTGCTGAGCAGGGCGGTTACTTCTTCGAGCCGATCGGAGAGGGATTGGAGTTTGTCTAGAACGGAGGGTTTCATGTGGGCTCTTTCAAACAATTTTCAGGTAGCCTCAAGCGATAGAGGCTACCTGAAAAGGATTATAGCAAATGCGGCTGGGTTTGCCGCCGTGCCTACATGCGGCTGAGTTCGCGCTGCAGGGCTTGGATGTTTTGCTGGCGGTCGAGCACGTCGCTTTGCAGGCTGCTCACGCGGGCTTGGTGCGCTTGGTAGGCTGCGCCGTCGCCTTTGGGCATGGTGCGGCTTTCGGTGAGCGCTCTTTGCGCGGTGGCCAGGGCACGGCGTTCGTTGGCAAGCTCTTGCTCGAGAATCATGCGGCGGCCGCTATTGGTGCGGCCTGATGGGGCGGCTGCAGCCACGGGCTGCGGGGTGGGCGCACGATATACGGCGGCTTGCTGGCTGCCGGCGGCAGCGGCGCGCTGCGGAGCGGGTGCGGCGGCAACGGGCGCAGGCGTGGGGCGCGGCCGGGCGGCACTATAGCGGCCGATAGTGGGCAGGTCGGCACGTTGGCAGCCGGGGCCTGGTTTGCTGCTGTAGCTGCCGTTACCGCAGGAATAAACGGGGCCGGCGGCTGCGCTGAGGCAGCTTAGGGCGAAAATGGTAAGTAGCGTAGTTTTCTGCATTTTATTTTCCCTTTTCTAACGATTGCTGGCTGGAAAATTCCTGTTCGACGGCTTGATACACGGCTTCAAGTTGTTCTTGCAGGGCGAGCCAGTCTTCTTCTATTTGTGCTAATTGTACTTTGACTTCGGCTGTTTTGGCTAAGTATTGGTGCAATTTGGCTTTATTGTGTTCCTTATATGCTTCTTCATCGGCGAGAAAGGCTTCGCATTCGGCTTGCTCGGTGCTGAGTTTGGCCATGAGCTGTTCGGCTTTCTCGATTTTCTGCTGAATGGGTTTGCCGCGCTGGGCGCGTTGCTGGCGAATTTGCGCGGCGAGGCGTTTTTCGTCTTTGCGGTTTTGTCCGGCAGCAGAAGGAGGTGGGGCGGTTTCTGGGTTGCTTTGGGCCAGACGCAGGCGGCGGTAGTCGTTGAGGTCGCCTTCGAAAGTTTTCAGGTAGCCTTGGTCGATGAGGAGGAAGCTGTCGGTAGTGGCTTCGAGCAGGCTGCGGTCGTGAGAAACGACGATGAGCGCGCCTTGGAAACTTTGCAGGGCCACGGTGAGGGCGTGGCGCATATCGAGGTCGAGGTGGTTGGTGGGTTCGTCGAGCAGGAGCAGGTTGGGCTGCTGCCACACGATAACGGCCAGCGCGAGGCGGGCTTTTTCGCCGCCGGAAAAGCCGGTGATGGGCTGGATGGCCATGTCGCCGGCGAAGTCGAAGCCGCCGAGGAAGTTGCGGATGTCTTGCTCTTTGGCCTCGGGGTTGAGGCGCTGGATGTGCCAGAGCGGGCTTTGGTCGGCGCGCAGGGTGTCGAGCTGGTGTTGGGCGAAGTAGCCGATTTTCAGTTTGTCGGTGCGGATGATTTGGCCGCTTTGGGGCTCGAGGCTACCTGAAAGGGCTTTGATGAAGGTGGATTTGCCGCTGCCGTTGACGCCGAGCAGGCCGAGGCGGGCGCCGCTCTCGAGCGAGAGGGTGATTTGGTGCAGGACGGTGTGGCCGCCGTAGCCGAGATCGACTTGTTCGAGCTTGAGCAGGGGGTTGGGCAGGTGTTCGGGCGGGGGAAAGGAGAAGCTGAAGCTGCTGTCGAGGTGGGCAGGGGCGACGAGCTCGAGTTTGGCCAGGGCTTTTACGCGGCTTTGGGCTTGTTTGGCCTTGGTGGCTTTGGCTTTGAAGCGGTCGATAAAGGATTGGAGGTGTTGGATGTGCGCCTGCTGTTTAACGTAGGCGGCCTGTTGGTTGGCAAGGCGTTGGGCGCGTTGCTGCTGGTAGAAGTCGTAGTTGCCGCTGTAGCTGTGCAGCTGGCGTTGGGCGAGCTCGATGGTGTGGTTGGTGGCGGCGTTGAGGAAGTCGCGGTCGTGAGAGATGATGATTTGGGTGCAGGGCAGGGCGGCGAGGTGGCTTTCCAGCCACAACACGGTTTCGAGGTCGAGGTGGTTGGTGGGTTCGTCGAGCAGGAGCAGGTCGGCGCGGCACATGAGGGCTTGGGCAAGGTTGAGGCGCATGCGCCAGCCGCCGGAAAAGGCTTTAACGGGGCGGCTGTGTTCAGATTGGCTAAACCCAAGCCCGTTTAATAGCTTGGCTGCGCGAGCAGGAGCGCTGTAGGCGTCGATTTCTTCAAGCTTGGCGTGGCATTCGGCAATGGCGTGCCCGTCGTTTTGCGCTTCGGCCTGCTTGAGGGCTACCTGAAAAGTTTGCAGCTCGGCATCGCCTTGCAACACGTAATCCAGTGCGCTGATTTCCAGAGCGGGGGTTTCTTGTGCCACGGCGGCGAGTTTCCAATGCGGGGGCAGGCGGATGTCGCCGGCATCGGCACCGATTTCGCCTTTAATCAGGGCAAACAGGCTGGATTTGCCGCTGCCGTTTTTGCCGATGAGGCCGACCCGGCGGCCGGGGGTGATGCGGGCGGAGGCTTGTTCGAGCAGGACTTTATTGCCGCGTTGCAGGGTGAGGCGGTTGATTTCTATCATATTGTTTGATATGTGGGAATCTGAATTTTTTAGATGAAGAGGCTACCTGAAAAATATTTTTCAGGTAGCCTTTGCTATGTGGGTCGGCTAACGGTGTAATTCCAACGCTAAAAACAGCTTGCTGTTGCCGCGCTGGATGAGTAGGGCGACGGTGCGGTCGGCATGGTTGAGGGCTTGGTTGAAGCTGTTTTCGTCGCTCACGGTGGTGCGGTTTACCATTAGGATGATGTCACCACGCCGCAGACCAGCCTGTTGGGCGGCACCTTCAACCTGCAAAACCAAGAGGCCTTGCCCTTGGCTGCGCAGTTGCAGGCCGGTAGGCTCGGAGGTGAAGCCGCTGCCGTTATCGGCATTGGTACCGCTGCCAGATTGGTTGCCGGCATCGGTACTGCCGGTGTTGCTAGAACCGAGGGTGACTTGGACTTCTTCGCGTTTGCCGTTGCGCCAAATGCCGAGGGTGAGCTGGGTGCCAGGCGGCATCATGCCGACAAGCACGGGCAAGTCGCTGGAAGCTTTCACGTTTTCGCCATTCACGCTTTGCACGATGTCGCCGGGCTGGAGGCCGGCTTTGTCGGCGGGTCCGCCAGGAGTTACCTGCGAAATCAGCGCGCCGTTGGCGGCTTGGAGGCCGAAAGATTTGGCTAAGTCGTAGTTTACTTCTTGAATGACCACGCCGATGCGGCCGCGCTCAACTTTGCCGTTGCGGCGCAGCTGGTCGGCTACATTCATGGCCACATCGATGGGGATGGCGAAGGAGATGCCCATAAAGCCGCCGGATTGGCTGTAGATTTGGGAGTTTACGCCCACCACTTGCCCGCGCAGGTTAAACAGCGGGCCGCCGGAATTGCCGGGGTTGATGGCCACGTCGGTTTGGATGAAAGGGGTATAGTTTTCATTTGGCAGGCTGCGGCCTTTGGCGGAAACGATGCCGGCGGTTACGCTGTTGTCGAAGCCGAAAGGTGCGCCGATGGCGGCTACCCATTCGCCTACGCGCAGGGTTTTGGGGTCGCCGATTTTGACGGTGGGCAGGCCTTGCGCGTCGATTTTTAAGAGGGCGATGTCGGTTTGGGTATCGGAGCCGACTAGGCGGGCGGTGTATTCGCGGCGGTTGTTGAGCACGACTTTGATGCTGTTCATGCCGCTGAGGACGTGGGTGTTGGTGAGGATGTAGCCGTCGGAGCTAATGAGGAAGCCGGAGCCGAAATTATATTCGTCGTCGCCGGGCTCGATTAAATCGGATTGGCTGGGCTGCAGGCGTTTGAAAAATTCCGAGAAGGGATCGTTTTCAGGCAGCTGGTCGATATCGTTTTCGCCACTAGCCAAGGTGGTGTTTTCATTGGTACGGCTGGCTTGAATATTAACCACGGCGCCGCCTTCCTGTTCGACCAGTTTGGTGAAATCGGGCAGCAGCATATCGGTACCGCCTGCGGGCGCGCTCACGGTGCGGACAAACTCAGAATTGCCGGCTGGGGCTTCTTCTTTGCCGCAGCCGCCTAAGAGCAGCAGGGCGAGCAGAAGGGGAAGGATGGAGCGGGTGGTATTTGGCATGGTGGCAATAATATTGTATCGGCAGGCAAGGGAAGCATTGTATAACTAAAGCATTTATTTAGCTATGCCGGGCTGGGTGGCTCTTGCTTTGGCGGGGTGTATTGGGAGTGTGTGGTTGTAGCAGGCTAAAAACTTGCTATATCAGGCTGTGATCTTGTTGAGATGTGTTTTCAGGTAGCCTTTGCCGAAGCAGACTGGGATATTTGAAAGCACAAAAAGACAGGCGATTACCTGTCTTTTTACATAAGCGGCTACTTAGGCCGGCTGGATATTAGAGGCTTGTTTGCCTTTCGGGCCGGTGGTTACTTCAAAAGAAACTTTCTGGCCTTCTTTCAGGGTCTTGAAGCCATTCATGTTGATGGCTGAGAAGTGGGCAAACAAATCTTCGCCGCCTTCATCGGGAGTGATGAAACCAAAGCCTTTAGCATCGTTAAACCATTTAACAGTACCAGTTGCCATACAATACATCCTATCTAAAAAACAAAATATCGGAAAAAAGCAGGGTTGGCAAAGCAGGAAAACGACTGTGTTGGGTAAAACGGTTTGTTCAGCTGCCGAGCCGGAGCAATTTATCCGGCCTGCCGCGCTTGCGTGAGTAAGTTTCGCGCAGCTGGAATTAACAGTCAAGTAATGTTTGAATAATAACGTTAAAAATCGCAAAAAAAAGACAGAAATCTGAGCGTTTGCCCTTATTTTGTATTTCACCGTGTGGTTGAATATAATTGGGGCTGACGTAGATTAGCCCTAAATTCCACA
>NZ_KV795534.1:0-4251 GCF_001809035.1 Eikenella sp. HMSC061C02 | reverse complement strand
CTTTAAAATAAATTTTGCTTCCTAAGCCCCTAATCTAATTAGAAATTGTTTGCATTTTGCTCTGCTGCAAGGATATAATCGACCGAATATGAATTTTGTAAGGAGCGGCCGGCGATGCTGATTGCTTTTTTGATTATGCTGCGCGAGGGCATCGAAGCGGCTTTGATTGTGGGCATTGTGGCCGGCTTTTTGAAGCAGGGCGGCTATCGGCATATGATGCCGAAAGTGTGGCTCGGCGTAGTGCTGGCAGCGGCAATGTGCCTGTTTGCTGGTTGGTTTATTTATAAAAAAACAGGCGAAATTCCGCAGAAGCAGCAAGAGTTTGTGGTGGGCGTGATCGGCTTGGTGGCCGTGGCGATGCTCACTTATATGGTGCTGTGGATGCAGAAGGCGGCCAAGTCGATAAAGCAGCATTTGCAGCAGTCGGTGAGCGATGCGCTCAACCGCGGCAACGGGCATGGCTGGGCGCTGGTGGGCATGGCCTTTTTGGCGGTGGCGCGCGAAGGCATGGAGAGCGTGTTTTTCCTGCTGGCGGTGTTCAACCAAAGCCCCACGGCGGCCATGCCGCTGGGTGCAGTGCTCGGGCTGGCCGCTTCGGCTGTGGTGGGCTGGCTGATTTATCAGGGCGGGGTGCGCATCAACCTGGCGCGTTTTTTCCGCTGGACGGGCGTTTTCCTGATTTTTGTGGCCGCCGGCCTCACTTCCGGCGCGTTCCGCGCACTGCATGAGGCGGGCGTATGGAATGTGTGGCAGGTGAATCCGTTTGATTGGTCTTCGCACACGCCGCTGGATTGGTCGCACGTTTTGCATGAAGACAGCCCGCTGGGCGTGCTGCTCGGCGGTTTCTTCGGCTATACCGACCACCCGGTGTTGTCTGATTTTATTCTTTATTTCGCTTATCTGATTCCCGTGTTGTTTTTGTTTTTGCGCGGCAGCAAGCCGGTTGCCGCACCTTCCCAAACCAGCTAGTTTTTTGCATCTGAAAGGTTAAATTATGAAGAAACTGAATATTACCGCCTTGGCCGTATTGGCCGCTTTCGGCTTGGCAGCCTGCCAGCCGCCGGCCGCCGAACAGCCCGCCGCACCCGCTTCCGGTGCTTCCAGTGCTTCTGCCGCTTCCGGCGCAGCCGCCACTGCCAATGCCGACGGCAGCTTCAATATTGCGGTAAACGACCACGCCTGCGACCCGATGGAGCTCACCGTGCCCAGCGGCCAGGTGGTGTTCAACATCAAAAACAACAGCACCCGCAAGCTGGAGTGGGAAATCCTCAAGGGCGTGATGGTGGTGGACGAGCGTGAAAACATCGCCCCCAGCCTGAGCGACAAAATGACCGTTACCCTGCTGCCGGGCGAATACGAAATGACCTGCGGCCTGTTGAACAACCCGCGCGGCAAACTGGTGGTAACCGACAGCGGCTTCAAAGAAGCGGCCGGTGAAGCCAATATGGAAAAACTGGCCAAACCTTTGGCCGACTATAAAGTTTACGTGCAAAACGAAGCCGCCCAGCTGGTGACCAAAACCACGGCTTTCGTAGAAGCCGTGAAGGCCGGCCGCACCGAAGATGCCAAAGCCATGTTTGCCGACGTGCGTACCCACTACGAGCGCATCGAGCCGATTGCCGAGCTGTTTAACGAGCTCGACCCCGCCATCGACTCCCGCGCCGACGACTTCAAGCTCGGCGAGAAAGACGAAGGC
This sequence comes from Eikenella sp. HMSC061C02, assembly GCF_001809035.1. NCBI lineage: Bacteria > Pseudomonadati > Pseudomonadota > Betaproteobacteria > Neisseriales > Neisseriaceae > Eikenella > Eikenella sp. HMSC061C02. The sequence goes on along the minus strand of NZ_KV795534.1, from coordinate 2,555 downwards.
TTCGGCGGCTTCCACCGCATCGAACATTCTTTGTGGGCACTCAATACCACCAAGGGCATGGAGCCCGTGGCCGACAAACTCCTGGCCGACGTGCAGAAGCTGAAACAGGAAATCGACATCCTCACCTTCCCGCCGAGCAAAGTGGTGGGCGGCGCCGCCACGCTGATTGAAGAAGTGGCAGGCAGCAAGATTACCGGTGAGGAAGACCGCTACAGCCGCACCGACCTGAGCGACTTCCAAGCCAACGTAGAGGGTGCGCAGAAAATCATCGAGCTGTTCCGCCCGATGATTGCCGAGAAAGACCAAGCCCTGTTGGATAAAACCGATGCCAACTTCAAACAGGTAACCGACATCCTCGCCAAATACCGCACCGAGAAAGGCTTCCAGCCCTACGACAAACTCAGCGAAACCGACCGTAAAAACCTGCAGGCACCGATTAACGCCTTGGCCGAAGATTTGGCTAAATTGCGCGGTATTCTCGGTTTGAACTAAATGCAAGCCATCGTGTTTGATTTAGTTGGATGAAAGATTTTCAGGTAGCCTGTATTCAGCATAGAGGCTACCTGAAAATTTATAGTGGATGAAAATCGCAATGCTACGGCGTTGGCTCGCCTAGATGTACTACCTGTACGCCTTGCGGATCGCCGCCTGGTATCATTTTTATTTTAATCCACTATAATCACTCATCAAAACAGCGTATATTGCCAAACAACCCATTCCTACTCCCGGCAGGAGAAAAACATGAGTCACAACGAACACCCCCAATCCCCGTCCAAACGCAATCTCTTCAAAGGCCTCGCCGTTGGTGCTGCGGCCGCCGGGCTGGCTGCCTGCGGTTTGAATAGCAGCGGCCAAGGTGGTGAAGGCGGTACAGCACAAAACGGCGGCAGCAACGCCGAGCACCATTCCGATCAGAGCTTCCCCTTCTACGGCACACACCAAGCCGGCATTACCACGCCCCACCAACAATTCGCCATCATGGCCGCCTTCGACGTGCTGGCTAAAACTCCCAAAGAACTCGAACACCTCTTCCGCGCCATCACTGCCCGCGCCGATTTCCTCACCAAAGGCGGCGAATTGCAAGACGGCGATTCCAAACTCCCCCCGCAGGGCAGCGGCATCCTCGGCAAGGTCATCAAACCCGACGGCCTCACCATCACGCTCAGCGTGGGCAACAGCCTGTTTGACGAACGTTTCGGCCTCGCTCCGCACAAGCCCAAGCATCTGCAGGAAATGAAAGACTTCCCCAACGACAAACTGCAGAGCGAATGGTGCGACGGCGACATCAGCATCCAAATCTGCGCCTTCAGCCCCGAAACCTGCCAAAACGCCCTGCGCGACCTGATTAAAAACACCGCTCAATTTGCCGTTATCCGCTGGAGCATCGACGGCTTCCTGCCCAAGGCCGAGCCCGGTGCGCTGGCCGCCCGCAACCTGTTCGGTTTCCGCGACGGATCCGGCAATCCCGATGTATCCAAGCCCGAAACCGCCGATGCTGTAGTGTGGAGCGGCGTGGCTGAAAACAGCAAAGACGAACCGGCCTGGGCCAAAAACGGCAGCTACCAAGCTGTGCGCCTCATCCGCCATTTCGTAGAATTTTGGGATAGAACACCGTTGCAAGAACAGCAAACCATCTTTGGTCGCGAAAAATACAGCGGCGCCCCGCTGGGCATGAAAAATGAAGGCGATATTCCCAACTACGCCTCCGACCCCGAAGGTAAAACCATGCCCACCGACAGCCATATGCGGCTTGCCAATACCCGCGATCCCGAATTCATGAAACGGCATTTGCTCTACCGCCGCCCCTTCGACTATTCGCGCGGCCTCTCCAAAGCCGGCCAGCTCGATGTGGGTCTGATCTTCATTTGCTACCAGGCCAACCTCGATGATGGCTTCATCTTCGTGCAGAAACTGCTCGACTTTGAGCCTTTGGAGGAATACATCAGCCCATTTGGCGGCGGCTACTTCTTCACCCTACCCGGCGCGGAGAAGGGTGGCTACCTCGGACAGAGCCTGTTGGCCAATGTGCTGGCGTGATTGAATGTACGGATAGCTTGTCCACAAAACGATATTGGCTTGAGCCTGGCTTGCAGCGATGCAAGAAAGCGGATGAGCCGTCCATACTTCGATATAGCCACTGAATATTTGAGGCTACCTGAAAAATGAAACCCGTCTGCTTGTGCAAACGGGTTTTGTCTTGTTCAGGTAGCCTCGGCGCACCGAAGCAATGTTTCATCTAAAGCAGGCCAACTTAACTTTCGCTACAGCGTTGGTTCTTCTTGCCATACTTCTGTCTGCCTGCTGCTCACTGACTTGTATCAAAAGTTCTGTTGGCTTGCTATATCAACCGAACAGGCTACCTGAAAGTGGAAATCCGTTTGGGGCTGTACTAGATTAGCCCTAAATTCCACACCACTCCCGCAGGATTTTAAGCTGTTGAGACGGTGTGCCGAAGTTAAATCGAAACTCACATTCTTTCAAGAACAGCGGGAAAGATTTGCGGTCGATTCCGTTGTATTTCCGTAAGACGCGTTTTGCCTGATTCCAAAAGTTCT
>NZ_KV795533.1:0-809 GCF_001809035.1 Eikenella sp. HMSC061C02 | reverse complement strand
TGTAGTAAATCGGCGCGTTGTTTACACCACAGGTTGAGAGAAATAAGCCTGCAAGACCTCAAACGGCGTATTGCCGTCCAGACTACCGTGCGGCTTCACCGTATTATAGAAATTAACAAATCGGCACAACTCCTTTTGCCGATGCTCCGGACTGTCAAACGACTGTTTCTCATGCCACATCTCCATCAGGGTACGGATAACCCTTTCTGCCTTACCGTTGGTCTGCGGACGGGCAACCCGGGTAAACTTCTGACCAATCCCGTTCTCATAACAGGCCACACCGAAAGCATGGTTGGCCGAGCCTTTGTATTCCGTACCGTTGTCGGAGTAAACACACTCAATCAGGTAGGGGCAGGGATCAATCAGGTGTTCGGTCAGAAACTTGGCGGCGCTGTCTGCGGTTTTGTCCGGCAGGATGGCGGCGTATAGCTCTCTTGAGAAATCATCGATGGCGACAAACAGGTAATCCCGCTTATCGGTAGCTTTCTGCCCTTTGAGCAGCGGCAGCCGTTTGGTGTCGAGATGCACCAGCTCTCCGGGGTAGGATTTATTGTAGCGTTTGGCCTGCTTTTTAAGTTTTTCCTGAATGCTGCGTTCTACCTTGGACAGGCGTTTCATTCCGTACTTTGCCTGTTTGAAACGGTTGTTGGTACTGGTTTGGGGTTTGAGCAGCCTGCCCCTTGCGGCTTTAAGTGCGCGGTAAATAGTGACGCGGCTGACTTGGTAGCGGCATGCCAGAGAGGTGACGCTTTCCTTCTCCTGCGTGTAGGCCAGCCAAATGGCTTGGCGGTGGTGCGGGGTGAGATGGG
>NZ_KV795532.1:0-22707 GCF_001809035.1 Eikenella sp. HMSC061C02 | reverse complement strand
ACTATATTGAGTGATTTTGCTTCCTAAGCCCCTTATAATTATATTTATCTATCTTATTCATGTTGCTTTGCCATTCGATAAATCATATCAAGTTTTATCATATCAGTTTCCCTTCCCAATCCGGCATGGCAGCCACCTATTTAAATTGGCAAGCTACGTCTGCCGCCTTTCAAATCTTCAGGTAGCCCCCAGCCGTCTTTAAAAAGGCTACCTGAAAATTTTTCAGGTAGCCTTTTTAGCGCTCCACCCCATCAATCCGCGCTGATTTCCTCCAGCGTGCGCCCCTTCGTTTCCTCACCCAGCAGCACGATCACCAGCACCACCGCCGCCAGCACCGCCGCAAACATCACGAAAATCCGCGCGAAACCGCCGCTGCCGCTCATACCGGCCACCACCATCGGCGCCACAATCCCGCCGATGCGCCCCACCGCGCCCGCCCAGCCCGAGCCGAAGGCGCGGAAGCGCACCGGATACAGCTCCGGCGTGTAAGTGTAGAGCACGCCCCACGCGCCCAGGTTGAAAAACGACATCAAACTGCCCCACAGCATGATTTCTAGCGTAGAGGCGCTTTGGCCGAAACAGTAGGCGCACACCGCACACGCGCCCAAAAAGCCCGCCAACGTGGCCTTGCGCCCGATTTTCTCCACCAGCACTGCCGCCGCAAAATACCCCGGCAGCTGCGCCAGAATCATCACCAGCACATATTCAAACGTTTTCACCACCGAATAGCCCTGCCCCGCCAACAGCTTGGGCAGCCAAGTGAAAATCCCGTAATAAGAAAACACGATGCCGAACCAAATCAGCCACAGCATCAGCGTGCGGCGGGCAAACGGCGGCCGCCACAGCTGCGCGAGGCGGATTTTCTCCTTCTTCTGCGCAGCCGGCACAATCATTTCTGCCGCCTGCGCCACGCCCGATTCCGCCTCCAAACGGCACACCAATTCGTGCGCCTCCTCCGCCCTGCCCGCCGCAATCAGATAAGGCACCGATTCCGGCAGCCGCTTCCACACCGCAAACGCATACAAAAGCGGCACCGAGCCCGCCGCAAACGCGCTGTGCCAACCGAATTTCGGAATCAGGAAATACGAAGCCAGCGCCGCTGCCAGCCAGCCCAAGCCCCAAAAACTCTCCAGCAGCACGATAAACCGCCCGCGCACCTTCGGCGGCGCATACTCGCTCACCAGCGACACCGCCACCGGCAGCTGTCCGCCCAAGCCGAAGCCCACCCAGAAGCGGAAAAACAGCAGCGCGGCCAAGTTCGGCGACAACGCGCACAAACCCGTGGCCGCGCCGTAGAGCACCATGGTGCCGGCAAACACATTGCGCCGCCCGAAACGGTCGGCCGCCCAACCGCTCAACACCGCGCCCAGCGCCATGCCCACAAAGCCGATGCTCACCACCCAGCCCGACTGCTGCGCACTCAAGCCCCACTCTTTAGCCAAAGTAACCAACACAAATGACACCATACCCGTGTCCATCGCATCAAACAACCAGCCCAGCCCGATTAAGACCAGCAGGCGGTAGTGGAAACGGCTTAAAGGCAGAGCATGAAGGCGCGACAAAATATCCATTGGGTTTCTCCTCGTGCAATGTGGAAAGGCTACCTGAAACACAGCGGCACAGTTTGAAAACATCGAAATGATATAGTTGAATTTATTTCAATTTCCAATAAGCCGTATCACTATATGCTTGGCATAAAAGCAGAATATGAATTGATAAATTTAACTGCACAAAAATAATAATAACTCGCATTATAACGAGCCATAACGGCACATGCCAGCCATTTGCCTCAAAGCGGCGGCAACCTGGCCAAGTTTCCCTTGCCCCAAATCCCCTCACCACCATGCTACACAAATTAAACATAATATCAATGTATTAAATAATGAAACACCTAATCCCAAACGGTTCTACCACGCAGAAAGGCTACCTGAAAATTCAGGTAGCCTTTCTCTTACCGCAAGCGGGAAACCAACCCGCAATGTGCGGTGTATCCGCCTTCCAAACGCTCTATTTGCCGATACAGAAGCGGCTGAAAATCACGCCCAGGAGGTCATCGGCGTTGAATTCGCCGGTGATGGTATTGCAGGCGTTTTGCGCCAGGCGCAGGTGTTCGGCGAAGAGTTCGAGCTGGTGGCGGCCGCACAGGGCGGCGAGTTCGAGCTCGGCTTGGGCGGCTTCCAGCGCGCGCAAGTGGCGGCTGCGGGCGAGAAACAAGCTTTCGCTTTCGCCCTGCCAGCCGATTTGCTGCAGCAATGCCTGTTTGAGCAAATCAAGCCCGGCGCCGTTTTTGGCGGAAAGTTTGATCAGGGTGTCGGCGCCGCTGGGCTGGCCGCTTTGCTCACAGCTTTCCGCCGCTTCGCCACTGAGGTCGATTTTATTGCGGATTTCGATGCGTTTGAGCCCGGGCGGCAGCTGGGCGAGGATTTTACAGGTAGCCTCGTTCAGCCCTTCGTTCGGGTCGATGAGAATCAAGGCCACATCGGCCTGCTGCACGGCTTGGCGGCTGCGCTCGATGCCGATTTGCTCCACCGGGTCGGTGGTATCGCGCAGGCCGGCGGTGTCGATGATGTGCACGGGGATACCTTCGAGCGTAATCTGCTCACGTACGGTGTCGCGGGTGGTGCCGGCGATGTCGGTAACGATGGCCACGTCCTCACCCGCCAAGGCGTTGAGCAGGCTGGATTTGCCCACATTGGGCGCGCCCACCAGCACCACGTTCATGCCTTCGCGCAAAATCGCGCCCTGCTCGGCTTGGGCAAGCACTCGGACAAGACGCTCCTGCAAGGCGGCGAGGCGCTCGTCCACCTTGGCTTCGGCCAGAAAATCGATGTCTTCTTCGGGAAAATCCAGGGTAGCCTCCACCAGCATGCGCAAGGTGATGAGCTCGTCCACCAGCTCGTGAATCTGTTGGGAAAACGCGCCTTTGAGCGAGCGCACGGCCAGGCGCGCAGCGGATTGGCTGGCGGCATCGATAAGGTCGGCCACGCTTTCGGCCTGCGCCAAATCAAGCTTGCCGTTTAAGAAGGCGCGTTTGGTGAATTCGCCCGGCTCGGCCGGCTGCGCGCCCAGCTCGAAGCAGCGTTGCAGCAGCATCTGCAACACCACGCGCCCGCCGTGGCCGTGCAGCTCGATCACGTCTTCGCCGGTGAAGCTGGCGGGGGCAGGGAAATAGAGCAGAAGGCCGTTGTCGATGGCTTCACCTGCGGCATCGACAAAATCGGTGTGGAGCGCACGGCGCGGCTGCGGGGTTTTGCCGCCGCTGATTTGCTGCGCCAGCGGCAGCAGCTGCTTGCCGGAAAGCCGGATAACGCCCACCCCGCCCTGCCCGGCGGCAGTGGCGATGGCGGCGATGGTGGAAGTGGATGGCGATGACATAAGGCTACCTGAAACCATAACAATAAAAAGCAATATAACACAACTACAAAAGGCTACCTGAAAACTTGAAACACGGTTTTCAGGTAGCCTTTTATATGAAGCGGCTTATTCGTCTTCTTCCTCTTCCTCGTCGCCCAAATCCACTTCCTCAAGCGGGATCACCCGGGTGCGGTAGCGCAGTTTGTGGTAGAGGTAGAAACCGAAGAATACAGGCAAGCCCATATAGGTCACCATAATCCGCTGCCAATCGATGGCGCCGCTCATCACCAGCTCGGTGTCCTGCCCCAAAATCACCAACACGCACAACACCAACGCAATCAGCGGGCCGAAGGGGAACCATTTGGCACGGTAATCCAAGTCTTTCAACTCAAAGCCCTGAGCGATATAGGCGCGGCGGAAGCGGTAGTGGCTGATGGCGATGCCAAGCCAGGCGATAAAGCCGGTGAGGCCGGAGGCCGCCACAATATACTGATACGCGCCATCGTTAAAAATCTCGATTAAAAACAGCGCTATCACCACCACGGCTGTGGCCAAAACCGCCCGCATCGGCACGCCGAAACGGTTTACTTTACGAAAACCTTTAAACGCCATGCCATTTTTACCCATGGCATACAGCATACGTGCCGAAGCATACATACCCGAATTGCCGGCGGAGAGAATGGAAGTGAGGATGACCGCATTCATCACTGCCGCCGCCATAGCCAAACCGGCGCGCTCAAACACCAACGTAAACGGCGATTTGGCGATTTCTTCCACGCTTTCCGCGCCCAACAGCTCCGGGCTGGTATAAGGCACGAGCAAGCCGATCACCAAAATAGCCAGGATGTAGAAAATCAGGATGCGCCAAAATACCTGTTTTACGGCTTTCGGGATGCTCTCTTTCGGGTTTTCTGATTCGCCGGCGGTGATGCCGATGAGTTCTGTGCCTTGGAAAGAGAAGCCGGCAATCAAGAACACACCCAGCATGGTTAAGAAGCTACCTGGGAAACCGCTGCCCAAAAACGGCGCTTCGCCCACGGTGAAATTGGTCAAGCCAACGTATTCGCCGCCCAACAGGCCGAAAATAGTGAGCACACCCACGCCGAGGAACACGATGACCGTAATCACCTTAATCATCGCAAACCAATATTCCGATTCGCCAAATGCCTTGACCGACAACAAGTTCAGCAACACAATCAGCCCAAAAAACAGCAGGCTCCAGCCCCAGGGCGGCATAAAGCGCATCGGTTCCCAATACGTGATCACCAGCGCGGCAATGGAAATATCCGCCGCCACCGTAATCACCCAGTTAAACCAATAGTTCCAACCCAAGGCATAACCCAGCGAGGGATCAACAAACTTGGCGGCATAAGTGGAAAACGAGCCGGACACCGGCAGATGGGTGGCCATTTCGCCCAAGGAAGTCATCAGGAAATACACCATCAGGCCGATGGCGGCATAAGCCACCAAGGCACCGCCCGGGCCCGCCATATGAATGGCGCTGCCGCTGGCCATAAACAGGCCGGTGCCGATGCTGCCGCCGATGGCAATCATAGAAAGATGGCGCGACTTTAAATGACGACGCACTTTGGTGCTGCCGGAAGAAGCCGGTGCGGGCGCCACGGCTACCGCCGCAGCAGAGTTACCATCGAAAGAACTCATTATTGGTTCCTTTCAAAAAAGCATATAGCCAAAATCTTTTCTGCCGCAAACCATTGAACGGCAAAGAAAAACGACTTTAGCTATACGTTATTACGCACACGCGGCGCGCCAGCACCGCAACTCAATTTTGGGCGGATTATAAACTCTGATCGCCCGCTGAAAAACCCATAATTTCCCCTAGCGGCCAAATCAGCCAAATTAGCTGCCTTTTTTAATTGACACATTACTCAACCAGCACCCAACCCGTTGCCCCGAAAGCCGCTTGATACCTGGCCTCACGCGCCAAGCAAGCCCCGCGCTGCCGCTGCGGCAAAACGTAACATAAAAACCACATTTGGCCAGCGGCCTCCGCAAAAATACTTGCAGGCTACCTGAAAATGCCCGGTTGGGTTTCAGGTAGCCTGCTTGATGTGGCGGCACGCGGTGCGGAACAATGCCGTTGCCGGTTGTCAAAGGGGAATAAAACAGCAAAGCCGATTAGTGTGGGCTCGACAAAAGGCTACCTGAAAACGCCGGCTCAAAATGAAAATGCCGCCCCGGCCGCACTTCCCAAATTTCAGGTAGCCTCCGCTTCTCCATCACGGCCTGCCGCGCATCACTGCTCGCCGCGTCGGAACACCCATTCGTTTTCCGAAGAAGCCGCCGCGCAGAAGGCGTAGCCCTCGCTATTGAAATCCAGCAGCTGCTCCGGCTCGGTGATGGCGCGTTCGGCGGCATAGCGCAGCATCAGGCCGCGGGCTCGTTTGGCATAGAAGCTGATGATTTTGTAGCGCCCGTTTTTCTCGTCTTGGAACACAGGGGTAATCAGGCGGCCGCCGAGTTTGGCCGGCTGCACGGCTTTGAAATATTCCTGCGAAGCCAGGTTTACCAACACATCGGTTTGCGCCTCGACCATGCGTTCGGCCAGCAATTCGGTAATCAGGCCGCCCCAGAAGGCGTATAAATCCTTGCCGCGCGGGTTGGTCAGCTTGGTGCCCATTTCCAAACGGTAGGGCTGGATTAAATCTAAGGGGCGCAACAGGCCGTAGAGCCCGGAGAGCAGGCCGGCATGGCTTTGCAGCCAATCAATTTGCGGCGGGGCAAGGCTCTCGGCATCGAGACCTTCATACACATCGCCGTTAAACAAATACACCGCCTGCTTGGCGTTTTGCAGGCTAAACGGCGGCTGCCAGGCCGCATTGCGCTCGGCATTGAGGCGGGCGATTTTGTCCGACACGCCCATCAGCGCCGACAAATCCTGCGGCGCCAGCTCACACAGTTGCGCCATCAGAATGGCAGACTGCTCAAGCAGCGCGGGCTGGCTGTGTTCCTTAGTGGGCGCGGCGGCGGTTTCGTTCAGGTTTTTAGCGGGCGAGAGGATGAAAAACATGGCGTTCTCTTTAATTAAGGTGTGCAAATTGGCGGGCAGTTTAGCCGCCTGCGGGGCAACAGGCAAACGACGGAATAAATCGGCGCGATAGTTTGCAGATAGTTTTCAGGTAGCCTTTACCCCGCCTACCTCATTAAAATAGCCGCCTCCATAAAAGGCTACCTGAAACCATGTTCGGCATCATCAACCCCCTCTCCTACCTGATCGGCACCATCATCCTCATCATCATGCCCGGTCCGAACAGCATGTTTTGCCTCTCCGTGGCCGCACAACATGGTGCGCGCAAGGCCTACCGCGCCGTATGCGGCGTGCTGCTGGGCGATTTAGTGCTAATCCTGCTCACCGTGCTCGGCGCCGGCACGGTGCTCAAGCTCTATCCCGCCCTATTTCACGCCATGAAACTCGCCGGCGGCCTCTATCTGGCCTACATCGGCTTCGGCCTCTTGCGCGGCGCAGTGCGCAAATGGTTTGCCCCGCCGCCCGTTTTGGCAGCCGGTTTGCCACCCACCCCGCCCGCCGGGCACATCTTCAAACGCGCCCTACTGCTCAGCCTCACCAACCCCAAAGCCATCCTATTTTTGCTGTCGTTTTTCGTTCAATTCGTCGATCCCGCCTATCCGCACCCCGCCCTCTCCTTCCTGCTGCTGGCACTGGTGATGCAAACCGTCAGCTTCAGCTATCTCACCCTGCTCGTTTTCGCCGGCCACCGCCTCGCCAACCTATTCCGCCGCCACCGCCGCGTTACCACCGCCTGCACCGCCGCCACCGGCCTGCTCTTTATCGGCTTCGCCGTGAGCCTGTGGCTGGCCGGAATCGAGTTTTAATTTAGCGTTTCAGCTAGCCTCATTCAGATAGAAATAACTGCTCAGGCTACCTGAAAAGCACAACAGATTGCCGTATAATTGGCAGCATTTGGCCTCGCGCTCCATCACTGCCGAATTAAGGAATCCCCATGCGCAAATTCATCCCCCTCCTCGCCGCCCTCGCCCTGTCCGCCTGCTCCAGCCTCGGCAACCAAGCCTTCAGCGGCGAAAGCGCCACTTTCGGCAGCGACAACATCCTACGCGACGACGTGCTCAAAGTCGTACGTACTGCCGAAGCCGCCTCGTTCAACTGCCGCAACATCGAATCCGTACACAGCAAAATCAACAGCGCCCACAAAGTGCACGGCCGTATGCAGGTGCGCGAAGTGTGGACCGTCCGCGCCTGCGGCCAAGCCCACCGCTACAACATCGGCCTCTTCGAAGACGCACGCGGCGAAACCGACTTCACCGTCGGCCTAATTTCCCGTTAAGCACCAAAGCAAGGCTACCTGAAAATAATGTCTTGCTGAGCAAGGCTGAGTTTCTGCGAGGCTAAAAAGGATTGGCCGATTTTCAGGTAGCCTCGTGAAGTAAACTAGTAGAATGTGTACCGCGTAACTCCCTCATGCGAGCTACGACTTGCTGAAGAATATCTTAATATAGAGCACAAGCAACCTAGTTACATATAGTTTTAAATAACTTGAAACCTCTAAGGTAAAACACCATGCCCAAACGTACCGACCTAAAATCCATCCTTATCATCGGCGCCGGCCCTATCGTTATCGGTCAGGCCTGCGAATTTGACTATTCGGGCGCACAGGCCTGCAAGGCTTTGCGTGAAGAAGGCTATAAAGTCATTCTGGTGAATTCCAACCCCGCCACCATCATGACCGACCCTGAAATGGCGGATGTTACCTACATCGAGCCGATTATGTGGCAGACGGTGGAGAAGATTATCGCCAAGGAGCGGCCTGATGCGATTCTGCCCACGATGGGCGGTCAGACCGCGCTGAACTGTGCGCTGGATTTGGCGCGCAACGGCGTGCTGGCGAAATACAATGTCGAATTAATCGGTGCAACCGAAGACGCCATCGACAAGGCGGAAGACCGTGGCCGCTTTAAGGAAGCGATGGAGAAAATCGGCCTCTCCTGCCCGAAATCCTTTGTCTGCCACACGATGAACGAAGCCTTGGCGGCGCAGGAACAGGTCGGCTTCCCGACGCTGATTCGCCCGTCTTTCACCATGGGCGGTTCGGGCGGCGGCATTGCCTACAATAAAGATGAGTTTTTGGCGATTTGCGAACGCGGTTTCGATGCGTCGCCCACGCATGAGCTGCTGATTGAGCAGTCCGTCCTCGGCTGGAAAGAGTACGAGATGGAAGTGGTGCGCGATAAGGCCGACAACTGCATCATTATCTGCTCGATTGAAAACTTCGACCCGATGGGCGTGCATACGGGCGACTCGATTACGGTTGCGCCGGCGCAAACGCTGACGGACAAGGAATACCAAATCATGCGCAACGCAAGCTTGGCGGTATTGCGCGAAATCGGCGTGGATACGGGCGGCTCGAACGTGCAGTTTGCGGTAAACCCTGAAAACGGCGAGATGATTGTGATTGAGATGAACCCGCGCGTGAGCCGTTCGTCCGCGCTGGCTTCAAAAGCAACAGGTTTCCCGATTGCGAAGGTGGCGGCGAAACTGGCTGTCGGCTTTACGCTGGACGAGTTGCGCAACGACATCACCGGCGGCCGCACGCCCGCGTCGTTCGAGCCTTCCATCGACTATGTGGTAACTAAAATCCCGCGTTTTGCGTTTGAAAAATTCCCCGCCGCAGACGACCGCCTGACCACGCAGATGAAATCGGTGGGCGAAGTGATGGCGATGGGCCGCACCATTCAGGAAAGTTTCCAAAAAGCCCTGCGCGGCTTGGAAACGGGCTTGTGCGGTTTCAATCCGCGCAGCGAAGACAAAGCGGAAATCCGCCGCGAACTGGCGAACCCCGGCCCCGAACGTATGCTCTTTGTGGCAGACGCGTTCCGCGCGGGCTTCACGCTGAAAGAAATCCACGAAATCTGCGCCATCGACCCTTGGTTCTTGGCGCAAATCGAAGACTTGGTGAAAGAAGAGCAGCAGGTAAGTGCAGGCTGCCTGCAAGATTTGGATTTCGCCGCCTTACGCCGTCTGAAACGCAAAGGCTTCTCCGACAAACGCATCGCCCAGCTTTTAGGCGTAAAAGAAAAAGCAGTGCGCGAACACCGCTACGCGCTGAAGCTGCATCCCGTGTATAAACGCGTCGATACCTGCGCCGCCGAGTTCGCCACCGAAACTGCCTACCTCTATTCCACTTACGAAGAAGAATGCGAGGCGCGTCCTTCCGACCGTAAAAAAGTGATGATTCTCGGCGGCGGCCCGAACCGTATCGGTCAGGGCATCGAGTTTGACTACTGCTGCGTCCACGCCGCGCTCGCCCTGCGCGAATCCGGCTTTGAAACGATTATGGTCAACTGCAACCCCGAAACCGTGTCCACCGACTTCGACACCAGCGACCGCCTGTATTTCGAGCCGCTGACGCTGGAAGACGTGTTGGAAATCGTCCGCACCGAAAACCCGTGGGGCGTGATTGTGCATTACGGCGGTCAAACTCCGCTCAAACTCGCCAACGCATTGGTTGAAAACGGCGTAAACATCATCGGCACGTCCGCCGACAGCATCGACGCCGCCGAAGACCGCGAACGCTTCCAAAAAGTGTTGAACGACTTAGGCCTGCGCCAGCCGCCCAACCGCATCGCCCACAACGAAGAAGAAGCGCTCGTCAAAGCCGAAGAAATCGGCTATCCGCTGGTCGTGCGCCCGTCTTACGTCCTCGGCGGCCGCGCTATGCAGGTTGTCCACTCCGCCGAAGAGCTGCAAAAATACATGCGCGAAGCCGTGCAGGTATCCGAAGACAGCCCCGTATTGCTCGACTTCTTCCTGAACAACGCGATTGAAGTCGATGTGGACTGCGTTTCAGACGGCAAAGACGTCGTTATCGGCGGCATCATGCAACACGTCGAACAGGCGGGCATCCACTCCGGCGACTCCGGCTGTTCGCTGCCGCCTTACTCGCTCAGCGAAGAAATCCAAGACGAAATCCGCCGCCAAACCAAAGCCATGGCGTACGCGCTGGGCGTGGTCGGCCTGATGAACGTCCAGTTTGCCGTGCAGGACGGCGTGGTGTTCGTGTTGGAAGTGAACCCGCGCGCCAGCCGTACCGTTCCCTTCGTCTCCAAAGCCACCGGCGTGCCGCTCGCCAAAGTCGGCGCACGCTGTATGGCGGGTATTTCCCTGCAAGAGCAAGGCGTGGAAAAAGAAGTCGTCCCCGATTTCTATGCCGTTAAAGAAGCCGTGTTCCCCTTCATCAAATTCCCCGGCGTAGACACCATCCTCGGCCCGGAAATGCGCTCCACCGGCGAAGTGATGGGCGTGGGCGAAACCTTCGGCGAAGCCTACCTCAAAGCCCAGCTCGGCGCAGGCGAACGCATGCCCGCCACCGGCAAAATCTTCCTTTCCGTGCGCGAAGAAGACAAGCCGCTTATCGTGAAAACCGCGCAAAACTTCCAAGCACTCGGCTACGGCGTTTGCGCCACACGCGGCACGGCAGGCTACCTGAAAGAGCACGGCGTGGTGGTGCAGGCAGTCAATAAAGTGCCCGAAGGTCGCCCGCACATTGTGGACGCGATTAAAAACGGCGAAATCGCGCTGGTGGTGAACACTGTCGCCAGCAGCCCGCAGTCCGTGGCCGACAGCCACAGCATCCGCCGCAGCGCCCTCACCCAACGCGTGCCGCAATACACCACCGTGGCCGGTGGCGAAGCCATGAGCGAAGGGATGAAAAGCTTCAACCTCCTCGGCGTATATAGCGTGCAGGATTTACTCGCCCGCTTGAAAGGATAAGAGGCTACCTGAAAATAGTAAAAAGGCTATCCGGAATATTGCCGGATAGCCTTTTTGTTTCAATTTTGTAGCACGGGAGCATGAATGAGACACCTGCTGGGTGTGTTGGGGATGATGGGCATTATGGCAGGGTTGTTAAGAGCCTCTGGAAGTAACATGTTATCTAAATTGTCTTGGGATTAGGATAAATGGATAATATGGAATACTAAATCCGATATAAGCCTTGGCTGGCAAAAATTGGGCTCCCGGCAATCTGAAAGCCCATCTCCTCTGCAAATTGCAGTTTTCAAAGCCGAGTTTACGTTTCTGATTGGAATCAGCACTCCCTGGCCAATAGCCACCTCTTTTACCCACTTCAATAGGAGCTCCAAGCCATGACCGAAACCGTCAAAGCCTATGCCGCCCAATCCGCCACCAGCCCGCTCACCCCCTTCTCCTTCGAATACCGCACGCCGCGCGCCGACGACGTCGTTATCGACATCCTCTACACCGGCGTCTGCCACAGCGACCTGCACACCGCCCGTAACGACTGGGGCGGCACGATATACCCCGTGGTGCCGGGTCATGAAATCGTCGGCCGCGTGCGCAGCGTCGGCGCGAAGGTCAGTAAGTTCAAGGCCGGCGACCTCGTCGGCATCGGCTGCCTCGTCGACAGCTGCCGCCACTGCGAGCCCTGCAAACACGATCTCGAGCAATACTGCGAAAACGGCTTCGTCGCGACTTACAGCAGCATCGACAAACACGACGGCCAGCCCACCTACGGCGGCTATGCCAAAACCATCACCGTCAGCGACGCCTTCGTGCTGAAAGTGCCGGAAAACCTCGATACCAAAGCCGTGCCGCCCATCCTCTGCGCCGGCATCACTACCTGGTCGCCGCTGCGCCACTGGCACGTCGGCAAAGGCAGCAAAGTCGCGGTCATCGGCCTCGGCGGCCTCGGCCATATGGCGATCAAACTCGCTCACGCCCTCGGCGCAGAAGTCACCCTCTTCTCGCGCAGCCCCGGCAAAACGGCAGACGCCAAACGCCTCGGCGCGCACAACGTGGTGATTTCCACCGATGCCGCGCAGATGCAAAGCGTGGCGAACCAGTTTGAACTCGTCATCGACACCGTCCCCTATGCGCACGACGTCAACCCCTACATCCCGACGCTGAAACTCGACGGCACGCTGGTGTACGTCGGCCTGCTGGGCGAAGTCACCCCGCCGCTGAATACCGTGCCGATGATCCTTGGCCGCCGCACAGTCGCCGGTTCCCTCATCGGCGGCATCAAAGAAACGCAAGAGCTGCTGGATTTCTGCGGCGAACACAACATCACCGCCGACGTGGAAATGATCAACATGGCCGACATCAACACCGCCTACGAGCGGATGCTGAAAAGCGATGTCAAATACCGCTTCGTGATCGACATCGCCACGCTGTAAAGATTGTCTGACATGAAAAAGCAGCCCAAAATTTTGGGCTGCTTTTTGAGTGTGGTGCGGACAAAAAGACGAACTTTTTAGAGCAATATGCACTGCGCCCAGATTTCCCGCCACGAATACCCGTGTCAAAGAAGCATTTTTGGTGGTAAAGGGCAGAGATTGAAGGGGTGGCT
Organism: Eikenella sp. HMSC061C02; assembly: GCF_001809035.1. Classification (NCBI taxonomy): domain Bacteria; kingdom Pseudomonadati; phylum Pseudomonadota; class Betaproteobacteria; order Neisseriales; family Neisseriaceae; genus Eikenella; species Eikenella sp. HMSC061C02. Next base: position 9,988 of record NZ_KV795532.1, on the reverse strand, counting down.
AGACCGCCAAAAAGAAAAACGCCCGATGATGTGATTTGCACCACACTTACACCAAGCGTTACATAACATAATGAAAAATATAAAAATATTGGTGCGGACGGAGAGACTCGAACTCTCACACCTCTCGGCGCCAGAACCTAAATCTGGTGCGTCTACCAATTTCGCCACGTCCGCAGGAAAGGCGGCATTATACTGCAATATGCCGGTTTGGCAAGATGCTGTTTGAAATCGGATTATATTGCGGAATAACAAATCAACCGACACTGATACAGCTTTGGCCTGCCCTGCATGAAAAAAATGTGCAGCGCCCTACTCTTTTTCTTCAGGCTTCGGCCGCCACAGCACCAGCTGTTTGCCGATGTGCTGCACCAGTTCGGCACCGGTGGCGGCGCATAGGGCTTCGGCGATGGCGATGCGCTCCTGCCTGTCGTCGCCGGCCACTTGCACTTTGATCAGCTCGCGGGCGGTGAGGCGGGTGTCGGTTTCTTTAATCACGGCCTCGGTGAGCCCTTGTTTGCCGATAAGCACGGTGGGGCGCAGTTGGTGGGCTTGTTGTTTGAAGCGGCGGATGTCTTCGTTGCTGAGTGTTGCCATTTTATCGATTGGTATTTGCTAAGTGATTGGAAAAGGCTACCTGAAAATGCCGAACGGGCTTTCAGGTAGCCTGTTTCATCAGGCAGGCGCTTAGGCGGCCACGCTTTCAAAACGGCGGGCGGCTTCGTCCCAGTTAACTACTTGCCAGAAGGCTTTGATGTAGTCGGGGCGGCGGTTTTGGAATTTCAGGTAGTAGGCGTGTTCCCACACGTCCAAGCCGATAATCGGGTAGCCGGATGTGCCGGATACGGCCTGACCCATCAGCGGGGAGTCTTGGTTGGCGGTAGAAACGACTTTGAGCTTGCCGTCTTCATACACCAGCCAAGCCCAGCCTGAACCGAAACGGGTGGCAGCGGCTTTTTCAAACTCGGCCTGGAAGGCTTCCACGCTGCCGAAATCGCGCTCGATGGCGGCTTTGAGCTTGCCTTGCAGGGTGGTGCCGGTTTTCAGGATTTGCCAAAACAGGCTGTGGTTGGCGTGGCCACCGGCGTTGTTGCGCAGCGGGGTGCGCACATTTTCGGGCAGTTCGGCCAAACGGGCGATCAGCTCTTCAGCAGACAGTTTTTCCCACTCGGACAGGTTGGCCAACACGGCATTGGCGTTATTTACATAGGCCTGATGATGCTTGCTGTGGTGGATTTCCATGGTTTGCGTATCGAAATGCGGCTCTAGCGCGTCATAGGCGTAGGGCAGTGCGGGCAGTTGGTATGCCATAATCAGTTTCCTTTTTCAGATGTGTTTTGCATGGCTGGGGCATTGATTCCTTCCTATTGTGTTGGCTTGCCTTGCTGCACAACTTGTACTGCCTGCGGCTCACCACCTGAGGAGGAGAAATAATTGCTTCAGCTATAAAAGCGGCAATGATAAGTGCTATCCATTGGCAATTCAAGGTTTTTTTTATCGTTTCCTCATCAGGGCAATACAGCCACGACTTGCCTCATCACTATTGATAACAACGATACATAGATAAAAGGCTACCTGAAAATTTCAGGTAGCCTTTTGCTTATTCGATCAAATCATTTATCTACGACAAGGGGCGCGGCGTAAGTGCGAGTAACGGCTGATAACGCTGCTGATACCGGCGGCGGCGTTATCATCTACGTTCATAAACGTTATCTGCATTTTGGATTCGCCCAATTCGGCAGATTGTTCGCCGCCGCTTGAGCCGGTACGGATGATTTGCGGATTGAGGCCGGCTTGGCGGGCTCTGGCGGCAGTTTGCTCAGCCTGCTGTTCGCTGCTAAACGAGCCGAGGCTCATGCGGCCGCCGGCGACGCTGGCGTTGCGGAAGCCCTGCGAACGCACTTTGGAGGTGAATTCTTGCACATCGCCTTCAATGGTTACGCTCACTTGGTAGCGTTCGCTGCCACGCTGGGGGCGGCCGGAATCGCGGCGGCGCTCCACCACGCGGGTGGCGGCGTGCGGCCAGCGGGCGAGCAGGCCTTTGATGCGGTGGTAGTCGTCTTCCGGCAACACAGCCACGGCGGTGCAGGCGGTGTTGGGCGCGCGAATGCCGCTTTCGGGGGTAGGCTTAGGCTGGGCTTCGCCGGCAGGTTTGGCCGGGGTGTTGGGGCGGCCGGGGGCAGCAGGTGCGTTACGGGGACGGCCTGCATCCACCGGCAGTACAGGCGTAGCCGTCTGCTGCGGAGCAACTGGCTGGGCGGGGGCGGCATGCACCACTACGGTGGTGGGCTGCGGCTGTTGCGGCTGCACAACGGGCGCGGGCTGCTGTTGTTGCGCCATACGCGTTACCAGCATCCCGCCGAAGACGATTATGTTTAATGCCACCAAAACAGCAAACAGCCACTTCATGTTTGTGCAGCCCAGTTGAGTAATCCGTGAAGCACGAGATTATCCACAATTTGAATGGGGTTGTCCAAAGCAAATTGTTCAGGTAGCCCTTGTTTTACTTTGGCAGCGCCGCCGCCGGTGATGATCACGGCCACGGTTTGGCCGGGGTGTTTCTGCTGCAGGCGGGTATGCATCAGCAAAACCGCGCCGCAAATAGCATCGAGCATGCCGCCGGCCATGGCGTTGGCGGTGGTGGTGCCGAAGGAGTAGGCGCGGCCGGTGGGGCGGTTAAGGTTGGCGGTGTGTTGCGCCATCGCCTCTTTCATCAGGTTGAAGCCGGGCATGATGCTGCCGCCCAAGTAATGATTGTCGGCGGTGAGGGCGTCGATGGTTACGGCGGTGCCGCAGCTCACCACCACGCAGGCGTGTTCGGTGAAAAGGCGGCTGCCGAGGATATTGAACCAGCGGTCGGCACCATGCTCGCTCACGCGACGGTAGTGGTTGCGGATGCCCAAAGCCTGCGGCATGGAGCCGAGCCATTCCGGCTCGCAGCCAAGTTGTTCGGCCACGGCTTGCTGTTTGGCTTCGCCGCACACTGCCGAGCCAATGATGCGCACGTGTTCGCCGCCGTGCTCCTGCCAACTGTGGGCAAGTGACTCGAGATTCCAATAGGCAGCTTTGTCTGCCGCCGTGATGCGGCCGTTTTCCACCCATGCCCATTTGAGTTTGCTGTTGCCGGCATCGAGCAGCAGCATTTTGTCTTGTTTGCCATCGGGCGGGGCGGTATTTTGTCTGTGCAGCGGGCGCAGGCTGATTTCGCCGCTCACTACATGATGTTCCGTGCCTTCGGCATCGCGAATACGCAGCGTACCGCCCTCATCCACGCCCAAGGCTGTGCCTTGCAGCAGGGTTTGTCCGTCGCGCAGCAGGCGAACGGGCTGGTTTTGGTCGCGGTGACAGGCGTGGTAGCCCGCGAGGAAAGGGGAGAGGCCTTCGCTGTCGAACTGCTCGAAAGTATCCGCCAACTCGGGCAGCAGGCGTTCGGTGAGACGGCTTACGGCGATATTGGGCGCGCTGCCCTGCACGGCTTCGGCATCGGCTACCGCTTTAGGCTGCACGAAATTGATGCCGATGCCGATCACAACCGCAGTTTGGCCGTTACAACGCACGGTTTCCGTCAGGATGCCGCCGAGCTTTTCGCCACCGATGACCAAATCGTTTGGCCACTTAATCTGCGCGGGCACGCCCAACTCACGCAGCACGCGGCAGCAAGCCAGCGCAGCAGCGAGCGTGAGGCCGCCCAACTCGGCCGGCGGGCGGGAAAAACACCAGCCGGCGCTGAACATTAGGCATTCGCCGATGCGGCTCTGCCAGCTGCGCCCCTGGCGGCCGCGGCCTTGGGTTTGATCGTGCACGAACACGATGCGGCGGTGGATCGGGCTGCCGGCTTTGGCTTGGGCGATGAGATAGCTGTTGCTGGAAGGATGTTCGTGCAACAGTTCGGCTTGCCAGCCGGCGGCTGCCGCCTGCTGTTGCAAAACGGCGTTGTCTAAAATCGCCAGCGGGCGCACCAGCCGCCAGCGGCCGTCTTGCTGGCGCAGCAGGCCGCGGATGTGCGGCGGCACTTGCTGCCAGAGCGCGTTGAGCTGCGGCGGCTTGCGGCTGATGCGGCGCGCCAGTTCGGTAACGTGGTGCAACCGGCCGTCTGCCAAGGCGGCCAGCAGCTGCCAGTGCACGGCCTGCATCATGAGCCTTGCTCCGCGGCACGGATTTTGGCCAGGGTTTGGGTGGTAGAGGTTTGGTGCAGGAAGGGGATGGAATACACTTGGCCGCCGCGCGCCAAGGTTTCGGCGGCACCGACGATGTTTTCAGGTAGCCAGTCGCCTCCTTTCACTAAGATATCGGGGCGCACCAGTTCGATGAGTTCGGCCGGGGTATCGCTATCGAACCAAGTCACCAAATCCACGCTCGCCAGCGAGGCGGCCACGGCGGCGCGGTTGGCCAGCGGGTTGATGGGGCGGTCGCTGCCTTTGCCCAGCCGGCGCACGGAAGCATCGGTGTTGAGCGCGAGCACCATCGCCGCGCCGAGCGCGCGGGCTTGGGCGAGGTAGGTAACGTGGCCGCGGTGCAGGATGTCGAAGCAACCGTTGGTGAACACCAATGGGCGCGGCAGCTCGGCCAATTTCCCGGCCAGCGCCTCGGGCGGGCAGATTTTGCGTTCGAAATCGGGGGTGGGCCAGGCAGTCATGGCAGCTCTTCCAAGATAATAAAGCGCGGATGATACCATTTCTACGCCGCTGCTTGGTGTTGGGCGGGCGGGAATTACCGTATAATCTGCAGGCTTGTTTTCAGGTAGCCTCAAACGGCGTTTTCCTAAAGGCTACCTGAAACCCATTCACTCCCAAGCTCACATCATGATCCGTTTCGAACAAGTTTCCAAAACCTATCCCGGCGGCTTCCACGCCCTGCAAAACGTCAGCTTCAAAATCAGCAAGGGCGAGATGATTTTCGTGGCCGGGCATTCCGGCGCGGGCAAATCCACCGTGCTCAAGCTGATTGCCGGCATCACCAAGCCCACCTCCGGCAAAGTGTGGATGAACAACCAAGACCTCGGCACGCTCAACGACAGCCGCCTGGGCTATCTGCGCCAGCACATCGGCCTGGTGTTTCAAGACCACAAAATCCTGTTCGACCGCAACGTGCTGCAAAACGTATTGCTACCGCTGCGCATCATCGGCTACGACCGCGCAACCGCCGAAAAACGCGCCCGCATCGCCATTGAAAAAGTGGGCTTGGGCGGGCGCGAAACGGCCGATCCGATTACCCTGTCCGGCGGCGAGCAGCAGCGCCTGTGCATTGCCCGCGCCGTGGTGCACCAGCCCGGCCTCCTGATTGCCGACGAGCCTTCCGCCAACCTCGACCGCGCCTACGCGCTCGATATTATGGAGCTCTTCAAAACCTTCCACGAAGCCGGTACCACCGTCATCGTGGCCGCCCACGACGAAACCCTGATGGCCGACTACGGCCACCGCATTTTGCGTTTGCAGGAAGGCAGGTTTGCCGCATGAAACACTATCTCTCACTGCATCTGGAAGCCGCCTGCCAGGCCTTTGCCCGACTCGTGCGCCAGCCCTTGGGCACATTGATGGTGCTGCTGATGCTGGCCGCCGCCATGACCTTGCCGCTGATGCTTTATTTAGGTGTGCAAAGCAGCACCGAAGTGCTCGGCCGGCTCAACCAAGCCCCGCAGATGACGATCTACCTCACGCCCGAAGCCGCCGAGGCCGACATCGCCGCCATCCGCGCCAAGCTGGCGGAAGACAGCCGCATCGAAAAAGCCGAATACGTGAGCAAACAGCAGGGCATGGCCGAGCTGCAGCAGGCGTTTCAGGGGCAGGATTTGGTGTCGATGCTCGATGCCAACCCGCTGCCCGACGCCTTCGTGATCACGCCCAAAGACGGCGCCACCCCCGAAGAGCAAAACGCCCTGCGGGCCGATTTGGCCGCGCTGCCCAAGGCCGAGAGCGTGCAGATGGATGCCGAATGGATGCAAACCCTGTTCCAAATCAACGAATTCGTGCATCAAGTGTTCCGCTTTTTGGTGCTCACGCTGGGCGCGGCGCTGGTGTTGGTGGCGTATAACACCAGCCGCCTGCAAATCCTCAGCCGGCGCGAAGAAATCGAAATCACCAAGCTGTTGGGCGCGCCCGCTTCCTTCATCCGCCGCCCCTTCCTCTATCAGGCCTTGTGGCAGGGCGTGTTGTCTTCCGCCTTGAGCCTGGTGCTGTGCGGCTGGCTGATGCGCACCACCCGCCCGCTGGTGGACCGTATTTTCAGCCCCTACGGCCTGAACTTAGACTGGCGCTTCTTCCACGGCTGGGAAATGGCCGTGATTATCGCCGTGGTGTGCGGCCTGGGCATGGCCGGCGCCTGGCTGGCCGGCAGCCGGCATTTGCAGGAATTCAAAGCCAAGAGCCATTAACAGCCAAAGGCTACCTGAAAGCTCTAAAAACATTTTTCAGGTAGCCTGATGCCATACCGATAAAGGCTACCTGAAAAACCAAAAGCTGCGGCAAACCGCAGCCCCTTTGGCATATAGTGAATTAAATAAGAATGCTACTGCGTTGGCTCGCCTTGCCGTATTGCTCATACTGTCTGCGGCTCGCCGCCTTGTCCCATTCTTATTTTAATCCACTATAAAGCTTCAGGTAGCCTTTGATCACGCCATGAGGCTACCTGAAAAGCGGAAACCCTTTGCCAATCAATCTTCAGCCCACCCTATACCTTCCCGTTTCCCAGCCCTCCTTTTTGCCCTCAAACGGCAATCTGTTACAATCGCTCCCCCTTTTTTTTCGTGAGGCTACCTGAAAAGGTGGTCGCAGTTTTTCGCACATCCGCTGCCGGCTCTGGCCGGAGCAACAAAAAGGAAGCCTATGTTCACACGCAAACCCCGACACACGCTACCTGAAACCATCAGCCGCGCCGCCGCCGAAGGCAATGCGCTGCGCGTGTTACAGGCAGTGGTGACTTGGCTGCGGCAGGGCGGCGCGGCAGGCGCGCAGGTGCGCTTCGGCATCTTGTGCAACCATTTGCGGCAAGAAGGCGGCGAAGGCAAAGCCATCGCCACCCTGCTGTGCCGCTGGCTCTCCAGCGTGCGCGTGTACCCCACCCTGATCACCATCGGCATCTTCTCCCGCTCCGGCTTCGGCCACGAATTCCGCCACCGCCTCTACGAGCGCCTCAATCCCGCCTATAAAGACTGCAACGACCTGCGCGACGTGCTCTCGCTGCTGTTTTGCAGCAGCAACGACGGCGCATGGCTCGCTGCCATCCCGCTTTCCGCCTGGTTGCGCCTCCTGAGCACCATCCAGCGGCAAACCGAGCCCGCCGTGCGCGAAATGTGCGGCCGCCACCTGCGCGACGAAAGCCTGTATGCCGTGGAAATGCTTTCCATATGGGTGGCCGCCGAAGACCTCGACCACGACCTGATCCGCCTCGAGCCCAGGCTGCTCGATGTGGATTCGCCCTTCGTCAGCCTGATGCGCGAAGTATCCGACTGGCTCGATTTCCAGCGCAGCCGCCAACCCGGCTCCCGCACCACCTACGATGCCGGCCATTTAAACGTGATGCTGGCGCAATGCCGCACCCTCATCGAACGCCTGCAACGCAAAGGCACCGGCGCCGGCGCCGGCTCTTCCATGGCCGTGGCACACCTATTGCAACGCCTCCAGCAAACCCTCGCCCGCATGGAACGGCTCATGGCGCTGTTTGCCGCGCGCAACCGCACCCAAAGCCTGCTGCGCACCCTACTCCTGGCCAATGAAATCGCCGTGGCCGTGGTGGCACAGCGGCGCATCATGCCCTTGTGGCGCAGCAACGTGAAAATGCTCGCCCGCAGCATCAGCCAAAATTCCAGCCGCCACGGCGAACACTACATCACGCGCAACCGCAGCGAATACTGGGGCATGCTGCGCTCCGCGGCCGGCGGCGGCGTACTCATCGCCCTGATGGCGCTGCTCAAAATCCACATCGGCAGCCTGCCCGGCGGCCACCTCTACCACGCCGTGCTCGCCAGCCTCAACTACGGCATCGGCTTCGTACTCATCCACATGCTGCACTTCACCGTGGCCACCAAACAGCCCGCCATGACCGCCGCCCGCTTCGCCCAAGCCGTGGAACGCAGCAGCAGCGGCCGCGCTGTGAACCAGAAGCTCGCCCAGCTATTGATTGACGTAATCCGCTCGCAGGGCGTGGCCGTGTTTGGCAACGTCATCGTGTCTGTGCTGCTGGCCGTCTTCATCAGCCACGCCTTCGCCCACCATTTCGGCAGCCCCCTGCTGGATACGGCCACCACCGCCTACCAGCTCAAATCCCTCGCCGTGTTCAGCACCCCCGCGCTCTTGTTTGCCGCCATCGCCGGCGTGTGGCTGTTTTGCTCCGGCATCATCGCCGGCTTCTTCGACAACCGCGCCGACTACCTCAACCTCAAACTGCGCCTGCGCGAACACCCCCTGCTCAAACGCATCCTGCCCGCCGCCTGGCGGCAGCGTTTGGCCGACTACATCCACAACCACTACGGCGCCATCATGGGCAACTTCTGTTTCGGCTGGCTCCTCGGCATGACCGGCTACCTCGGCCATCTTACCGGCCTGCCGCTCGACATCCGCCACGTTGCCTTCTCCTCCGCCAACCTGGGCTACGCCGCCGTGAGCGGCGACATCGGCTTCTTCTCCTTCACCGCCAACTTATTGATGGTGCTGCTGATCGGCGTGGTGAACCTGCTGGTGAGCTTCTCCATCACCCTCTGGGTAGCCCTGCGCTCGCGCGACGCCGTGCTGGACAACCCGCTGCAAATCATCGGCAGCACCATCTCGCTGGTGAAACAAAAACCCAAAAGCCTGTTCTTCCCGCCGAGCGACACGCCCGAAGCCGAGAAAAAGCCCGCTGCGCCGAGCAAATAGCGGCATAGCGGGCAGGGAAAGGCTACCTGAAAACGGTTTGGACGAAGCAGCCGCAGGTCGGATTCTTGAACCCGACATTTCAAGTATGGCGATAACGGGTAATAATGACAGCGGTGCAGGTTTGTCGGATACCAGTATTCGACCTATGCTTACTGCCGAGGGGAAAAAGGCTACCTGAAATTTTCAGGTAGCCTCTCTTCTCCGCAGAATCTATTCGTTCCAAGCCATTGCTTCGATTTTGTGCCCGTCCAAATCGCGCACGAAGCAGCCATAGTAGGCGTCGCCGTAGTGCGGGCGTTTGCCGGGCGCGCCGTCGGGCTTCGCGCCGTGGGTGAGGGCGGCGACGTAGAAGGCGTCCACTTGTGCGTTGTTTTCTGCCAAAAAGGCGATGTGCACGCCGTTGGCGGTTTGCGCGGGCTGCCCGTCGTGCGGTGCCTGAATCCAAAGTTCAGGGAAGGCGCGACCATAGGCGATGGCACGATGTTCGCTCAAATCCAGCACGCGGCGGATGCCCAACGGCGCGAGCACGGCATCATAAAAGGCGACGGCCTGCTCAAATTGATTCGTGCCGAGGGAAACATGCGATAGGGCGCTTTGCAGTTGGGTCATGGTAAACTCCTTTTGCGATGGGGAAACTATTCAATAATTTTAATTGATTAGGAAGGGTGGATTCAAGAATCCGGCCTGCACCCAAGTAAAGGCTACCTGAAAAAGATTTGGACGAAGCAGCCGCAGCTCGGATTCTTGAATCCGACACCCATCCCCAAAATTACCTAAAAACCGTACGGGTATAAATATCCGCCCTAAGTTCGCTATGCTTATCTAGATATACAAGGAAATAAAATGGATAGTATAGATATATTTATTGATTCTTACCTTGATATTTCATTTAGGGCAATGACAAGGGAAGGGATTACTGATGATGACTGCGATAATCTGATAAATTCTTTATCGGTTGTAAAAGGAGAATATCAGGATAAAGACTGCATTCCTAAAAAACTTGTGAACGTATTTATTGATATGCTGTTATATCTTTGGCATTGTTGAGAACAACAAGAAAATATCTATAGGGGCTGTACTAGATTAGCAGATACGTTACCCTCGAAACATGAAGATAACACACTGCAAATTAAGGAAGAAAG
>NZ_KV795531.1:0-5489 GCF_001809035.1 Eikenella sp. HMSC061C02 | reverse complement strand
CTTCTACGCCACAAAGAATGACACCCGCCGTTAGGCGGGTGTCATAAATAGGTGTTTGGCAGTGTCCTACTTTCGCACGGGCAATCCGTACTATCATCGGCGCTGGTTCGTTTCACGGTCCTGTTCGGGATGGGAAGGCGTGGGACCAAACCGCTATGGCCGCCAAACTTAAACTGTACAAATCGTCAAGCCACCGGTAATGTCACTCCGGTTAATCAAATCAAACTGTTCTGTCCGGCTACTAACCAAACAATCGGGTAATGTGTATCGATTCCAGTAAGCTTTATTCTATTGAGTACTCTTCCCGGTGTCTCTACACCGCAAAGCACTTCAAATGATAGAGTCAAGCCTCACGAGCAATTAGTATGGGTTAGCTGCACGCGTTGCCGCGCTTCCACACCCCACCTATCAACGTCCTGGTCTAGAACGACTCTTCAGCGCGGTTATACCGCAAGGGAAGTCTCATCTCCAGGCAGGTTTCGCGCTTAGATGCTTTCAGCGCTTATCCTTCCCGAACTTAGCTACCCGGCGATGCCACTGGCGTGACAACCGGTACACCAGAGGTTCGTCCACTCCGGTCCTCTCGTACTAGGAGCAGCCCCTGTCAAACTTCCAACGCCCACTGCAGATAGGGACCAAACTGTCTCACGACGTTTTAAACCCAGCTCACGTACCACTTTAAATGGCGAACAGCCATACCCTTGGGACCGACTACAGCCCCAGGATGTGATGAGCCGACATCGAGGTGCCAAACTCCGCCGTCGATATGAACTCTTGGGCGGAATCAGCCTGTTATCCCCGGAGTACCTTTTATCCGTTGAGCGATGGCCCTTCCATTCAGAACCACCGGATCACTATGTCCTGCTTTCGCACCTGCTCGACTTGTCGGTCTCGCAGTTAAGCTACCTTTTGCCATTGCACTATCAGTCCGATTTCCGACCGGACCTAGGTAACCTTCGAACTCCTCCGTTACTCTTTGGGAGGAGACCGCCCCAGTCAAACTGCCTACCATGCACGGTCCCCGATCCGGTTAACGGACCTGGGTTAGAACCTCAAAGTCACCAGGGTGGTATTTCAAGGACGGCTCCACAGAAACTAGCGTCTCTGCTTCTAAGCCTCCCACCTATCCTACACAAGTGACTTCAAAGTCCAATGCAAAGCTACAGTAAAGGTTCACGGGGTCTTTCCGTCTAGCAGCGGGTAGATTGCATCTTCACAACCACTTCAACTTCGCTGAGTCTCGGGAGGAGACAGTGTGGCCATCGTTACGCCATTCGTGCGGGTCGGAACTTACCCGACAAGGAATTTCGCTACCTTAGGACCGTTATAGTTACGGCCGCCGTTTACTGGGGCTTCGATCCGATGCTCTCACATCTTCAATTAACCTTCCAGCACCGGGCAGGCGTCACACCCTATACGTCCACTTTCGTGTTTGCAGAGTGCTGTGTTTTTAATAAACAGTCGCAGCCACCGATTCTCTGCGACCCTCCAAAGCTTACGGAGTAAATCCTTCACCTCAGAGGGCATACCTTCTCCCGAAGTTACGGTATCAATTTGCCGAGTTCCTTCTCCCGAGTTCTCTCAAGCGCCTTAGAATTCTCATCCTGCCCACCTGTGTCGGTTTGCGGTACGGTTCGATTTAAGCTAGAGCTTAGTGGCTTTTCCTGGAAGCGTGGTATCAGTCACTTCGTATCCGTAGATACTCGTTATCACTTCTCGGTGTTATGAAGAACCGGATTTGCCTAATCCTTCCACCTACCGGCTTGAACAAACTATTCCAACAGTTTGCTGACCTAACCTTCTCCGTCCCCACATCGCACTTAAATCAAGTACGGGAATATTAACCCGTTTCCCATCGACTACGCATCTCTGCCTCGCCTTAGGGGCCGACTCACCCTGCGCCGATGAACGTTGCGCAGGAAACCTTGGGCTTTCGGCGAGCGGGCTTTTCACCCGCTTTATCGCTACTCATGTCAACATTCGCACTTCTGATACCTCCAGCATTCCTTACGAAACACCTTCTCAGGCCTACAGAACGCTCCCCTACCATGCACTAGGTGCATCCGCAGCTTCGGTTATAGATTTGAGCCCCGTTACATCTTCCGCGCAGGATGACTCGACCAGTGAGCTATTACGCTTTCTTTAAATGATGGCTGCTTCTAAGCCAACATCCTGGCTGTCTAAGCCTTCCCACTTCGTTTACCACTTAATCTATCATTTGGGACCTTAGCTGGCGGTCTGGGTTGTTTCCCTCTCGACAACGGACGTTAGCACCCGCTGTCTGTCTCCCATGATTGCACTTTCCGGTATTCTGAGTTTGCCATGGGTTGGTAAGTCGCAATGACCCCCTAGCCATAACAGTGCTTTACCCCCGGAAGTGATACATGAGGCACTACCTAAATAGTTTTCGGGGAGAACCAGCTATCTCCGAGTTTGTTTAGCCTTTCACCCCTATCCACAGCTCATCCCCGCATTTTGCAACATGCGTGGGTTCGGTCCTCCAGTACCTGTTACGGCACCTTCAACCTGGCCATGGATAGATCACTCGGTTTCGGGTCTACACCCAGCAACTATGACGCCCTATTAAGACTCGGTTTCCCTACGCCTCCCCTATCCGGTTAAGCTCGCTACTGAATGTAAGTCGTTGACCCATTATACAAAAGGTACGCAGTCACACCATAAGGTGCTCCCACTGTTTGTATGCATCAGGTTTCAGGTTCTATTTCACTCCCCTCCCGGGGTTCTTTTCGCCTTTCCCTCACGGTACTGGTTCACTATCGGTCGATGATGAGTATTTAGCCTTGGAGGATGGTCCCCCCATCTTCAGACAGGATTTCTCGTGTCCCGCCCTACTTGTCGTATGCTTAGTACCACTGCCGGAATTTCGGATACGGGGCTATCACCCACTATGGCGGAAGTTTCCAATTCCTTCTCCTATCCCGACAACTATCACATACAGGCTCCTCCGCGTTCGCTCGCCACTACTTGCGGAATCTCGGTTGATTTCTTTTCCTCCGGGTACTTAGATGGTTCAGTTCTCCGGGTTCGCTTCTCTAAGCTTATGTATTCAGCTTAGGATACACATTGCTGTGTGGGTTTCCCCATTCGGACATCACCGGATCAAAGCTCTATTGCCAGCTCCCCGATGCTTTTCGCAGGCTTACACGTCCTTCGTCGCCTATCATCGCCAAGGCATCCACCTGATGCACTTATTCACTTGACTCTATCATTTGAAGTGCCTTTTTGACTTCGCCTGCGCTGCGTTGACTACAGCTGGGGCTTAAGGCCTCTACTTTGATAAAGCTTACTGCTTGTTGTGTCCGAATCCTGCCTTTTGTGTTTCAGGATTCAGTCGATACAATCATCACCCAAATTTCTGTATGACTTATCTCAAAGATAAGCCCTACTTCGTTTGTTTGTTGATTTCGGCTTGCCAATTTGTTAAAGATCGATGCGTTTTGACTTCGCAAATAAAAATAAACTACCGCGCAAACTGCAAGATGCAGCAGCTTACTCGTATATTTAGCATACTTTTATTTGGAAAGTATTGTGTGGTGGAGGCAAACGGGATCGAACCGATGACCCCCTGCTTGCAAAGCAGGTGCTCTACCAACTGAGCTATGCCCCCAGTACCTGGGCGGATCTGCTCCGCTCTACGACTACTGGTGGGTCTGGGAGGACTTGAACCTCCGACCCCACGCTTATCAAGCGTGTGCTCTAACCAGCTGAGCTACAAACCCAACATTCTCTTCGCATCTGTATCTGATTACCGATAGGTGTGGATGCTCTACCCCTACTTTTTCTCTAGAAAGGAGGTGATCCAGCCGCAGGTTCCCCTACGGCTACCTTGTTACGACTTCACCCCAGTCATGAAGCATACCGTGGCAAGCGGGCTCCTTGCGGTTACCCTACCTGCTTCTGGTATCCCCCACTCCCATGGTGTGACGGGCGGTGTGTACAAGACCCGGGAACGTATTCACCGCAGTATGCTGACCTGCGATTACTAGCGATTCCGACTTCATGCACTCGAGTTGCAGAGTGCAATCCGGACTACGATCGGTTTTCTGGGATTGGCTCCACCTCGCGGCTTGGCTACCCTCTGTACCGACCATTGTATGACGTGTGAAGCCCTGGTCATAAGGGCCATGAGGACTTGACGTCATCCCCACCTTCCTCCGGTTTGTCACCGGCAGTCTCATTAGAGTGCCCAACTAAATGATGGCAACTAATGACAAGGGTTGCGCTCGTTGCGGGACTTAACCCAACATCTCACGACACGAGCTGACGACAGCCATGCAGCACCTGTGTTACGGCTCCCGAAGGCACCCTTCCGTCTCTGGAAGGTTCCGTACATGTCAAGACCAGGTAAGGTTCTTCGCGTTGCATCGAATTAATCCACATCATCCACCGCTTGTGCGGGTCCCCGTCAATTCCTTTGAGTTTTAATCTTGCGACCGTACTCCCCAGGCGGTCGATTTCACGCGTTAGCTACGCTACTAAGCAATCAAGTTGCCCAACAGCTAATCGACATCGTTTAGGGCGTGGACTACCAGGGTATCTAATCCTGTTTGCTACCCACGCTTTCGAGCATGAACGTCAGTGTTATCCCAGGGGGCTGCCTTCGCCATCGGTATTCCTCCACATCTCTACGCATTTCACTGCTACACGTGGAATTCTACCCCCCTCTGACACACTCTAGCTATCCAGTTCAGAACGCAGTTCCCAGGTTAAGCCCGGGGATTTCACATCCTGCTTAAATAACCGTCTGCGCTCGCTTTACGCCCAGTAATTCCGATTAACGCTCGCACCCTACGTATTACCGCGGCTGCTGGCACGTAGTTAGCCGGTGCTTATTCTTTAGGTACCGTCAGCAAAAAGTGGTATTAGCACTTCCCTTTTCTTCCCTAACAAAAGTACTTTACAACCCGAAGGCCTTCTTCATACACGCGGCATGGCTGGATCAGGGTTGCCCCCATTGTCCAAAATTCCCCACTGCTGCCTCCCGTAGGAGTCTGGGCCGTGTCTCAGTCCCAGTGTGGCGGATCGTCCTCTCAGACCCGCTACTGATCGTCGCCTTGGTAGGCCTTTACCCCACCAACTAGCTAATCAGTTATCGGCCGCTCGAATAACGCGAGGTCTTGCGATCCCCCGCTTTCTCCCTCAGGACGTATGCGGTATTAGCCAATCTTTCGATTGGTTATCCCCCATTACTCGGTACGTTCCGATATATTACTCACCCGTTCGCCACTCGCCGGACAGTAGTGCAAGCACTACCCCGCTGCCGTTCGACTTGCATGTGTAAAGCATGCCGCCAGCGTTCAATCTGAGCCAGGATCAAACTCTTATGTTCAATCTCTAACTTAATAACTTCTGGTCTGCTTCAAAGAAATCGACAGAACAATGTTAAACATCGTCTTGTCTTCTTCTCAACAGTGCAGGTGTAAAACACCCACACTTATCGGTAATCTGATTGTTAAAGAGCTGCTGAA